>JAKBGP010000295.1 GCA_021833045.1 Thermoplasmata archaeon | reverse complement strand
TAGTGTTTTTAAGGCCCACCACTCACTTTCTATATAATCATTCCTCAATGTCACATAGGCGTTGTCATGATCTATCCAAAACCCAAGTTTATCATCAACTTCCAGCCACTCCTCCACATATCTAAATACACTCTTTCTGCAGTAATCGTTAAACTTATCGACTCCAAACTTCTCTATTTCCAGCTTGGTTGTAAATCCGAATTTCTTTTCTGCCTCCAGCTCTACTGGAAGACCGTGACAGTCCCAGCCGGCATCCCTTCTCTTTATGTTATAGCCCATCATTGTCTTGTATCTCAAAACCGTATCTTTTATGGTTCTGGTTAAAGCGTGGCCTACATGTGGTATTCCATTTGCTGTTGGTGGTCCCTCCAGAAAAGTGTAATCCTTTCCGTTCTTTCTCATTTCAATTATGGCTCTGAATACATTTTTCTGATTCCAGTAATCTAGAATTTCTCTACCTATGTCCTTTTGATTCTTGCCAGATTCAATTGGTGAAAATACCATAATATAACACTCTACCCTATACTGAATTAGTTAAAAATTTAACCATCAATCATTCCTTACAGGATCACGTTTGATGTTCAACTTAATAAAGTCATATGGAATACTGTATCATGGATGTTGATGATTATGAGAAAATGCTTTCAAAAGCTTCAGATGTTCTTGCTAAGGCAACTGTAAGCCAGGAAAGATTGAAAATACCAAAGGCAATAATAATGGAAGAGGGAAAGGTTACTGTTGTCAGGAATTTCATGGATATTGTAGAGATGATAAATAGAGATCCGAAAGAAGTCGCAAAGTTTCTCACGAAGGAGTTTGGTATTGGAATGACAATAGATGGGAGAAGGCTCATCATTAATAGGAAAATATCTGAAGAGGACTTCAACAACAAGATGGAACAGTATATGAATGTGTACGTGAGATGCTATGAATGTAACTCCCCGGATACAGAAATTATCAAGGAGGCAAGGGTAAGCCTGATTTCATGTAAGGCATGTGGTGCGCAGCATCCCATTAATATGTCAAGGGAAATCATGATTGACAGGGATGAAATAAGAGAAAACAAAAAATATACAGTAACCATAGATTCCATTGGTAAATCAGGTGAAGGAAGGACAAAACTGTATGGAACCAGCATAATCGTTCCCGGGGTTAAGAAAGGGCAAACTGTGAAGATTCTGGTTAAAAAAATAAGGGATAATACAGCAATTGCGGAGGTAGTAAAGGATTAAAATTCTAATAGATACAAATATAATAATATATTCAGTAAAACAGAAGATAGATCTTCTTATGGAACTGAAATTTTTCGACGGAAATGCTGAGCCATTTCTCAATAGATGTGTTGTTGAAGAGCTTTATGGACTTTCAAAGAAAAATAAAAGTGCAAAAATCGGACTTGAGATGTTTGGTAAAATAGAAGTGGTTGATGGCGAAGGGAGGGGGGATGATTGCATCCTTGACTCATGCTTGAAATACAACCTGTGTTTATTATCCAGTGACAGAAATCTGCTCAGAAGAGCAACTGATTTGAACTTGAAAACATTAACTCTTCAGGATGGTAGGAGGATAGGATGGTTCTGATAAAAAAAGAGGATAGTCTTTCATTTGATGAATATGGTGCATTAAAAACGCTTGCCAGAATAAAGAAAAAACATGGTAGCATAAGACTCAGTTCATCTGAGCTAGGCGAAATGCTCCTTGCGAGTCAGCAAACTGCATCTCGTTTGCTTATCAAAATGGAAGAAAGAGGATTTATTAAACGAGTACTCACTGGCAAGAAACAGAATATTACCCTTGAGGAAAAGGGAATCAATGCACTTTATGAGGAAATGGCTGAACTATCTGATTTACTTGGAATTATGGAGAATTTTTCAATTTCAGGGACGGTGAGTTCAGGACTGGGTGAAGGTAGATACTATGTGTCGAAAAAACCATACGTTGTGCAGTTTTCTGAAAAGCTAGGAATTATACCCTATCCAGGAACTCTAAATGTAAAAATATTGTCAGAAGATGAATCTAAGCTCAGAATGCTGAGAGCGAATGAAGGAATCCTTATTGAGGGTTTTGAATCAGACGATAGAACTTACGGTGACGTAAAGGCTTTCGGCTGCAGAATTAAAAATGTGGAATGTGCTGCTATCTTCCCTTACAGATCAGTCTATAAAGATATAATTGAGATTATAAGTTCAGAATATCTAAGAGAAAAGCTGAGTCTTAACGACGGTGATCTTGTTAAGATTGATTTTACCATTAGAAACTAACATCAAGCTTTCCGCTTTCAATTTCATCGCATACCTTCTTGAATCTTGCCTTAAATTTTTCCTCGTCCAGCCCACATTCAAGAAGTTCTGAATATACTTCAAATGATTCGCCATCAACATTCTTTCCATTATAAACTGTTATGGCTCCACAGCTTCTGGCTGCATCGAAATTGTATCGGTATGTGCCTGTCACGGTAACATTTCTGCCTTCTATATAATCTGAAACTTTTTCAAAATCTTTCATATGCTTCATCCAACTATTGTTTCTAATCCCGTCTCCCATATGGTTCTTAGGGATTCAATACTTTTGTGTAATATGATCTGTTCATCATTTACCACAATTGCCTCTTTTCCCTCAACGATCCCAATTTTCCTTGTCATTACACCCTTGAATGCCTCTTCAAACTCTGCCTCCTTTCCTCTGGCAACCTCAAAAATAAACCTGTTTCCAGATTCTGAGAATAACTTATTCAGAACCCTCACAGGGGATATACTGGATATATCAACCTTAAAGCCCATTTCTGATCCAAAGCTCATTTCTAACAGTGAAATTATGAGCCCACCTGTTGAAATATCGTGAATAGAGTTTATCATAGCTGAAGATTTGTGCTTTATGATCAGACGTCTGAAACTTGCCAGTTCTT
>JAKBGP010000294.1 GCA_021833045.1 Thermoplasmata archaeon | reverse complement strand
TAATGCCTCAAAAAGAGACTTGAATGGAGAATCAGGTTTAGAGATTTTTCCAATTTCTCCATTGTTAAGCTGCAGGAACCTGATGATGAAAGCTGTTCGCATATCATCAGTTGCCTCATCTACTTCATCTGTAATCAGAAAACTTCTGTATTTTGTTTTACCAAAACAGTTAACTCTAAAGCCATCCAGTTCAAGACCATCTACTTCACGGGAATAATTCTCGAATTCTTCCCTGTCACTTTCTTTCAGGTCTCCATCAGGCAGATGCATAATCTCGGAAAACTTATTTTTTATGAAATTGTCAAGATCGTTTTTCCTCGGGCGGATTATATTAGCAGCCTCCATCCTAATAGTTCTATCTGTCATTTCCATGGTGTGCTCAAGAGTAACTTTATCGTTCAATCTCATTTTCAGCAATTCTGCAATTGCCGCATATTCTGATGGGGCAATCCTATCACCGACAAAGAGCATAGAATCCGGCAGATCCCAGAGAAAAAATCTTTCTGTATTCTCCAGATACTTTCTTAAAGAATCCCTTAGGAGACCAGTTAATGCAAACATGTGTGTGGCCTGCAATCTCACTATTCCGATGTCTTTTCTTTCTATCAGAAATTTGCCTCCAAACTTTATGTCACTCGGACTAGAGGATTTTGAATATCTAGAGGAAATACTGTCAGCAAGTGTGTTGAAATTATACTGAAAAGATAAGGATTTTCTCCCGATTCTGCTTTGTAAGAAGGTATTTGGTGATGTTCCTACTTCTGTCATATAGGCAGTTGAGCAGACATCCTCAATGTCAAGTTCCAGGCCATCTATTATTTCCCCTAGCTTGGTTCCCTTTACGAGTTTACTGATATTTTCCTCACAATTTTTCATGTGATAAGAATCGTCACTCACTTTGTTGTAATCGTGGAAAAGGAAGCAAAATAAACTTTTCTTGAGTTCAAGATATAATTCGTCCCCAGTGACGGACAAATCAAATTTTCTTTTATATATTGCGTAATCTATTACTTTGAGGGCAGTAGAGATGCCGGTCAGGTAATGCATCCCATATGACATGTCCTGTTTTTCAGCGAACTGTTTCTCACTCCCGCCCTTTGCACATCTCTTCCATGTAGGGTTATCCCAGATCTCAGGAACAATATGTTCTAGTGCCCACTCATAGGATTCTGTTATAATTTCATTTTTCAGGGGCATGACTCTTTCCATTTTTAACTTGGAATTTTCCATTTTCCTCAACCAACCTCCCAACATCCAAGTCCAAGTCCAGTCTTGGATCCAAGTCCCTTGTAGTATGAAAATCGAAGCAAATCTGGGTCCCCTTGTATCGAACCCCGAAGTACTACCGCACCAAGAATAGTTCCACTTTTTGATACCCTAACAGTTTTTCTTTTTAAGCTTGCAATAGTTATTGTCGGTTTCTCTACAGATTTAGAGGTAAATGACGAAAACGACCAGCTCATGGAAAGAGACAGATTTTCAGGAACATCGTCGGTGTGTGTTCTGAATGTTTTCCTGTCTTCGTGATCCCTGACGAGCACAGGGGAAAGAGTCCTGAAATTAATATCGCCGGAATTAAAGCTCGGTTCGTCCGTATCCTTAATTCCTGTTACCTCAAGATAAAGGTCTCCAACCTTTAATGTTCCATCAAGACTAATTGCAAGTCTCAAGTGATCTATAATATCATCATAATAGCTTCTTAAAATGAAGAAGCCTTTCTGGAAGTTAATTCCTGCAGTTTCATATTCCGGGTTTTGTGGTATTATGGTACTAATTGTATGTATGTCTTGAATCTCTTTGGTATGAAGTTTTCTAACGGAATCCTGATAATACTGCAATTTGTTATATATTGCAATGGACAGGGTATAATTGTGCTCGTATGGAAGTAGTGAATTATCTGGATTCTTGATTCTTAATAAAATGGATTTCACGATAAATTATATTTACTTTAACGTATTTAAGGGTTATTATGCTTGTTGAAGAAAAATATTCTTCAAATGAACTGGCAATATCTTTCATAGGGTTCAATGAAGAACTTGTAATACCATTTATCAGAAAACTCTCCGATTTCCATATTACACACTTTATTCTCATTACTTCTTTTCTGAAACCAAGTAAAGAAAAAAGGGTGCGGAATAGTGAGATTTTAAACAAGGCTAGAGAGCTTATTCTAAAATCAAAGGGTAATGCAGTCATTGAGGAAGTTCAATTTCGAGATATCTGGAATTTTTACGAGTATCTAAAATTTATATCCCAATACAGAGATCGATCCCTATATATCAACGTAAGTGCCGGTCCCTCTACTTTTTCATCAGCTTTAACACTATATTCGGCATTGAATGGGCATCATATCTTTTATAACGTGGAGGAAAGTTTGGGTGGAGGGTCTTTCTTTGTAGAGGCAGATCTAACTCCGCTCAGGCACTTTTTCTCTCTTGACGCTACAGATAAAGCAATAATTTCACAAGTTGGTAGCAAAAATATGACTAGAAAAGAGATTTATAAGGAATTATTAAAACTGGGAAAAATAACTGAAAGAGCAGTAAGTTACAGAGTTGAAGATTTAGTATCAAAGGACCTGCTGATCCAATCCGGAAAAAAGCCTTACGAATACAATTTACCCGTTACCATAAAATATATCTTATGATATCTTACTTATTCCCAGAGTATGAATATTCCATAAGCAAACTTTCTCAAATTAGCCACCAGAACAAGAATCATCTATTCTCAAACTGATTTTTTCCTCTCTAAAATTGTATAATATTGTTTCCAGCTGCTCAATTAGCTTTGTACCTGACATTAAAGGCAAGGACAATGAAAATTATATTACCCAAAGCCATTTCCACATATAAAGAAGGACGATGGGATGGAAATGAAAAGTATTGAGGAGCTTTACAAGAGAGCCCTGGAAATGAAGAACAAGGGC
>JAKBGP010000293.1 GCA_021833045.1 Thermoplasmata archaeon | reverse complement strand
TACCGCATGCCATAGCTTCAAGAGGAGTTGAACCAAAACCTTCGCCCTCAGAAAGTTGAACAAGGAGATCTGCAGATGACATATACTGGCGAAGCACTGTATCATTAACTTCACCAATCATGTTAATATTATTAAAGGAAGATGCAATTTTTTCCAGCTCTTTCTTTTTCTCATACCACCCATTTACAGGGCCTATGTGAACAATTTTGTAATCGTCTATTCCTCCCAGGGCACGAAACAGTATATCATACCTCTTTCGTGGATTTAAGTCTCCCACAGTTATGATCAGTTTTTTGCCGGATGGTTTTATTTTCTCATTCACTTCCCTGTAGAAGATATCGTGATCAATGGATTGTGGAACGACATTAATCCTTTCCTCCTTGATATCAAGGAGATCAGATATTTCGACTTTTGCCTGATCTGTGAATACTATGAAATTATTTACGTTTTTTATATTTCTGATCAGGCTGTTGTATCCGTGTCTGCGATAGATGCTTGTTGCGAACTTTTTTTGGTTCTTAAATGGTATTAGGTCGTGAATTGTTACTATGTTGGTACTGGAGTTTATAACGTTTGGAGTGAGTGAATGGACTACGTTCCCATGCACAGATGCCAATCTGGCAAACAAAGATTGACTGATATTTCCCAGAACTGGTTTACCAAGAAAACCTATCTCAAATTTCCGAACTGGTATTTCCTCAATTGTTCCTAACATCTCCCTGAGACCTTTGATGAGGCGCATTGAGTAATTTACATAGCCGCTTTTGATCCTTGATGAGGGATACAGCAATGATATCATTTTGAGTTCATTCTTTCTGAAGAGATAATCCTATTCTATCTATATTGTTGCTACATCATCATTGTTGTGTGGATCATTTTTTTAACTCGAATTAAAAACCGAGTTGGTATATCAAGTAAAAAACTGTTCTCGTTTTGTATAGACATTTGATTAGGCTTGCCATTGATTCCGATGGAATGATACCGTTTTAGTTGGCAACTGAGCAATTGTCTTGTTCTTCTAATAAACCTGTCCTTTCAATGTGGGTTTGAAATTTTAAGCGATACTCAAATTTCTTTGGTAAATAACTATTCGAGCTTGTTTTTCCTAACTTTCAGCTCATACAGTATTCTCAAAATTTTGTTCCGGGAATGTTGAGTTGATGATATTGAATTGGTACTCTATTCTAGAGTTGTACCATTTTCTAAATCTAAGAAACTCCAAAGTATCTGGATAACTCGGGATGTAGAAATTTCCTTCTCTCTCAACATAAATGATATCTGGGAACTCAAATTCCTTCAAAACTGGATTTTTCTCATTTGCAATAACTGCCACATTATGAAACAACGCTTCAATCATTGGAAGACCTAATCCTTCATCCTCCGACGGCAAAAATAGGTAAGAAGCTCGATCATATATAGAGTGTAGTTCAGAATCACTGATTCCCTTTACGTGGATGTATTCCGCTTTTGTGTTTATTTTTTTAACATCGTTCAAGTTATCTCCTATTCTAATGAATTTCCACCGCCCATCAAGATTATTTACGAAATCTGCTATCAAATCTGGTCTTTTTCTGGGATCATTCGATCCTACGCTAATAATCAACTTTTCTTCTTTAGAAAACTTGGGGACCCCATAATCATAACAAGGGTAGAATTCGGATACTACGTTTAATCCTTGTTTTTTTGCAATTTCCTTAGTGTGCAATGAGTTAGTTATCACTTTAACCCGGTTTTTTTTAAGAACCGAAAGGACTCTTCTCTTTTTCCATCTGGTGACGAATTTTTTATCTCTGAAGAAATCGTGAATTATAACTATCTCCTTTCCATCCAGTGTGGGCATTAATCTGTGATCTGTATAAATTTTAATCCCTTCAATTTTGTAGTCTTGTACAAAAGTATTTTTCAGTAAATTGATAGTGAACCCAGATCCAATGAAGTGTTGTGTTATCTCTTCACCAAAATCTATATTACTGTCCCATCCAAGATTTACCCATTTAGTCTCTAATCCCCTTAATCTAAAATATTCCTCATATTTTCGTCCAAGGTTGTAAATTCCGCTTTTCGGTGGGCTAATATTTAGGAAATTTAACATTTTATATTCCCCTTTTCTTTTCTATTACAGATACCATACTTCACACTACTAGATTGATTATTTAAAAAATATCTTGTTGGTACAAAATTAAAACATCTAAATGATTTACAAATATTATATTCATAACATATTATGTTTATTTTAACTGTGCCACGCCATACTTTTTTGAATACATCTGCATTATTTGTATTGTTAGGATTTGCAGTCAATATTAAATTGAGTGTATTTTCGATCATTTCAATATTATCCGTATCTTCTTGATTCACAATTAAATTTAAGGTTACTTCTTTGGGATTCTCATCCTATATGATTCTGTTTTTAAGAACACTATCTCGATACTATGTGAAGTCGTATTTTATCGTGTTATGACGATATAACATGGAGAACTAATACTGACACATAGCGTTTATTTGAGGTGGATTTGACATTTTTCTGACATTATTTATAAGCATATTTTCTCCAACCTATAATAATACTAAAACAGTATGGGAATGATACTAATAGAAAGAAAAGGGATTATATGAAGCAGTGAAACGATTTGTCTCAACCTGAATCTCTCTTCTTCTAGTCTAACAACCTGTAGATACAAATTTCAAAAATTAAACATTATAGGATTGTAACGCTTACAATCCATGTCCTGAACAACAATGACCAACGCTAATCATCAAATTTCTGTTATAATCACCGTACACAAAGAAAGGAGACAATATCTTCCTGATGCAGTAAATTCCGTGTTGAAATATAAACCGAACAATCTTTCGCTTCAAATAGTGATAGCAAGTGATTACAATGATGTGTACCTAGAAAATTTAACAAAAAATTTCAACGTAAATTTGGTGACATGCGGTGATTCACTAG
>JAKBGP010000292.1:648-2952 GCA_021833045.1 Thermoplasmata archaeon | reverse complement strand
TTGATAAGATATTTTGTAAGATTTGGATCTACATTCATCAATATCACCTTTTTTGTCGTATACTAATTTATAACAGGATAGAATCCGGCAACAATCTAATCCATTTTCTATCTCCATTAGCATATTCATTGCAAATCCGTATTTAATCAATTCGATACTAATCGGGTGATTTGAATTCCATAAACCAACTTTGGATTGAAAAGTACTGGGAAAACTAATAAAGAATCATAACTTAATCGGCGGGAATATATTTCATGTTTGTTGAGGACAATCAAGTAGCCGCGGGTGACAATTTACACTTGGAACAGATGGCAATTGTACGGAAGTTTTCTCTAATGTTCTTAATTTCAGGTATCTTTGGAACTGCGTACATGATATTGTCCGGGTTTCTATACTTAGGCCCATATTTTTTTGTAGACATGCCTTCATATTTGCCTCCAATGACCTTTCAGTCCTCACCATTTACCATTATTGCATTTTCTTCATTGATTATATCTTATATGTTTCTAACTTCAGCCGTGTTTTCTCTTTCAAACCTGTATAAGAAAGTTTATTATTCCAAAAATAGACGATTATTTTATCGTGGAATGTTGTTTTTATATTCGGCTTATGCAGGCTTCTTGACCATTGTCGTCGTAATAATCATGATTTTTGGAAATAGTACAAACCCTAATCAAATTACGCAACTATATTTACTCATTCTTGCATTATTTCTACTCTTCACTATATTTACATTTTCTCTGGGAATACTTCTTGCGATAACTTACTTCGCATTAAGATCTAAAAGTTATTACTTAATTCTATTGGCATTTCTTGCTGCACCAGATATATATTTTATTCCAATAATCGCTGGTGCGTTAGGATATCTAATGACATCGAGTGAGGGAATAAGAATCGGTAAATTTTTAATTACACATTTTGCCCCTAAAATACGAAGAATGCATTTATATCTAACCGAATTCTTTGCCCCTAAAATACGAAGAATGCAGTTACTTATAAAATATTTGGGCAGAAGGCGATACAAAAAATATGTCTATCCTGCGCTGGTGTTATCAATTCTGGTAACAGTTATTTTGTTGTACTATTCTCTTATTTCAGAATCATACTTTATATGTGGATATGAATTCTATTACCATCCTTACTTCTACGGGCCTGATGGTATCTTTAATCAAGCAGGTATCATAGGTCTCCTTTTTTTTGATTTCTTGTTCATTAGGTATTTGATTAATTCTGAAAGAGCAAAGAAACTAATTTTTTACACGTCTATATTCTTGGCTATTGGGATTATTTTCATCTATCTTGGAGTGATCCTGTTTTTTGGTCAGTATTATCCGAATGGTTCTATTTACGAATATGAGCAAGTTATTATGTCTCTCTGTTGGGGGTTGGAACTTGGTGCATTTGTAAGCAAACCAAAGACGAAAAAACCACAGGTTCTGCCTCCTATCCTGTGGGACTGAACAGTTTGAGGTATCCACTCATTTCCGTGAACACGTTGACGTTTATCAAAGGACGGCTATATCATAATAACATAATTAATAATTTAATTATAGTGATTGTTGAGACCTCCAGAGATCACCATATAATTGGAAAATTCCACTTTAACCAAGATAATCTTTGGGAGGTTGTTGAGAAAACAGAAGATGAAAACAGGAAACCAAGGAAGAGGTGGATGAACGGAAAAAATGAAACATTATAGTTTGGGAATAGGGAATCGAAGCATACGATCTAGCAATGTAGAATCTGACAACTTAGCAAGACTTGGGAAAATAGAAGCTCTTGATAGAGATAGAAGGGATTGAAGAAATCTTGTCTTTTACCCTATACCTAAAGTATATGGCTTTATCTTGATACCTACAAACATAAAGTGAACCAGCACCTAATATCAGAAATGCGACACAATACATGATGGGTGTCTGAATTGGTGCGGCACGTTAAATTCTCTCTTAAATGTTTTTCAACTCAAAAGGTTATCTTTATTACAAGAAATCTTCCATGGCTCTACAGTTTTATGCGCTATGTTATCATAATCATGGGAGTTACATTCTTTAAACTGACTTTTCATTGAAGTTTACTGGGAAACCTAATAAAGAATTATAACTTAATCGGCGGGAATATATTTCATGTTTGTTGACGATAATCAAATAGCCACAAGTGAAAATTTAGAGAGAGCACAGATAGCAATTATACGGAAATTTTCTATCATGCTCTTCATATCTGGTATCTTTGGAACCGTATACATGATATTATCCGGCTTTCCATACCTAGGTAATTATTTATTTTTCGGTCTTCCATCTTACCTTC
>JAKBGP010000292.1:0-638 GCA_021833045.1 Thermoplasmata archaeon | reverse complement strand
TTCCGCCAGTGCCTTTTCATATTTTATCACCAACATTCATTGCATTTTCTTCGTTGATTATTTCTTATGTGTTTCTAAGTTCTGGGGTATTTTTTCTTTCAAACCTGTACAAGAAAGTTTACTATTCCAAACGGAGGAGATTGTTTTACCGGGGAATATTGTATTTAAACACTGCATATCTAGTTTATCTAATCGGTGCAGTAATTGGAATAATGGCCGTTGGAATTAGCACTAATACTAATCAACCATCACAAGTATTTTCTTTCATTTTTTCCATAGTCTTTTTTTACACACTTTTCTCGTTTTTTGTTGTGAATTTGTTAGTTCTATATTCATTTG
This sequence comes from Thermoplasmata archaeon, assembly GCA_021833045.1. The sequence goes on along the minus strand of JAKBGP010000292.1, from coordinate 299 downwards.
GATCAAGAACGGGGAGGTACTCTTTAATGTTATTCGCATTCCTCGCTGCATCGGATATATACTTTATTCCAATAATTGCAGGAGCATTTGGCTATCTAATAACTTCAAGTTATGGAGATGTTCTGTGGAAATATTTAATGGATTTATTTACACCAAAAATTCGTAAGATAGAGTCGGGGATAAATAAAATTCAGAACAAAGTTAATACCACAAAGTCAAATATAATCTCTCGCATAGAACAATCAAATAGGAATAAATATAAAAAATATGTTTATCCTGCGTTGATATTATCACTTTTG
>JAKBGP010000291.1 GCA_021833045.1 Thermoplasmata archaeon | reverse complement strand
AGAGTTATGTTTATGGCGGGGTAGAATATGAAAACAGAGATACTGTAGAATTTCAGATAGATATAAAGAGCGATATTTCCACAATTCTAGATATATTTTCCACGCCCAGCGATTCCCATGAAAAAGCCAGACTGGCAGTAGATGAAACTCACAAGAGATTCGAAGAGATAAAGGATATAGCAAAAAGTCATAATATTTCTGGACCTATCCAGGGGTCTATTTATAGAGATTTGAGGCGTAGAAGCGCAAAACTAATGTCAGATACTGATGCCAGTTATCTTCCCATAGGTGGCGTTGTCCCGTTGCTGGAACAGTACAAATACAGTGACCTCGTGGATATTATTCTTGAATCAAAACTTGCAAGCGACTTCTCAAAGCCCGTTCACCTATTTGGAGGTGGCCATCCTATGTTCATGGGAATGGCAGTACTTCTTGGAGTTGATATGTTTGATTCAGCATCCTACGTTAAATATGCAAGGGATGACAGACTTCTTTACACCGAAGGCACAAGATATCTGGCAGATGTGACAGAGCTTCCCTACTGGAGTCCACTAAATGAAAGATTTACGATAAAGGAAATAAAATCTCTTGACGAAAAAGAAAGATATTCAATCCTTGCTGAACACAATTTATTTGCAATTTTCCAGGAACTATCCGAAATAAGGGAAAGAATTAGAGAAAACACACTCTGGCAATATATTGAATCTAAATCCAGATCACATCCTTCGTTATATTCCGCATTTAAAAGAATACTGACACATTCAAAAAGAATAGAACCTTACTTTGAACTTTACAGGAAGAGTCCACTCTTCCACTTTGGAACAGAGACTAACAGGTCACCCTATGGGATTAGATTAAAGAAGCTTGAACCTGAAAAGGGTACTTACAGCACCTTATCATCCAGGGAGTGGAAACCAGCGAGACTAAGCCAGGATTTTGTGAGGAATGTTTATGAAAAATCAGAAGAGAATTTCTGTATTAACTGGTACGGATTGAAAATCCCTGTGGAGATGGAAGAGATATATCCTGTGGAACAGGTGATTTCGGGTTATGAGAAAGAAACTAAAGGAACATTATTCAGGAGAGATAATGGTTATGAAAAGGTCAGAAATTTCAACCTTGAAAAACTTAGAAGGGTTGCAGATTTCCAGTTTGGAAAAGGAAGTGGTAAAAGTATATTTCCAGATGACTGCAAAATTACAGTTTCAAAAGCAACAGGCAGGATCAGGACTATTTCGAGGAATGATAGTATACTTGCTACCATGAGAGCCCATGATGGCTTTATAGGTCTCACCTTTGAAGGAGGGCTGAGATTGCATGAGGTTTCTCAAGGAATGAATAATAGAGTGATGGTCACCAGGGAAAGTGCAACATATAATTCTCAGGGAAAAAGTGTTTTCTTCAAATTCGTAGAACAAAATGACATGGGAATAATTCCACTGAATGATGTTCTTGTTGTGGATCCTGATGACTCACTTATTGCTGTTGGCAGGGCAATGGTATCCGGACGGGAAATGAGAATGTACAAAGATGGTGTTGCTGTTACAATCAATCATCACATACAGGAGACCACAAGTTAAGAGTTTGTGCTATCACTTTTTAAGAATTTTAATAGTTATGGCTATTTTTTTCAATAAATTCTTTAAGTACTACAGCACTGTTGTGCTTTTCATTACTTGCACTGTACAGGAAAATAACATCCCCTTTGTTACATATCTCTACAAGTTTTTGGATGTCTTTGTTATGCCCTAGCTCCTCCATATATCTTTCCCTAAACTCAGCATACTTTTGATCCTCGTGATTGAACCATTTTCTAAGTTCCGTGGAAGGAGCAATATCTTTTGCCCACCAAAACAATTTAAGGGAATCTCTTTTCATGCCTCTTGGCCACAATCTTTCAACCAGAATTCTTGTCCCAATGCCTCCATCCTCAAGATCATAGACCCTTTTCAAAATTATCATGATACTTTTCCCATTATGGTAGGATGATACAGGTTTATTAATATTCCTTCACATTCTCATCCTACATTGCTTGAAATTACAGTTTCCTCCATTTCCTTCATTCTACGGGAGAACATACCACTTATGAACATATACATAACCGCGACCACCACAGTACCTATGGCAATGTAGAACCAGTAAGTGCTTGAAACACTCTGTAAAACAAACAGAAGATATAGTCCGATAATTGCACCTGCAAACCCTCCAAAACTTGAATATAAGTTGTAAACGCCAACATAGGAGCCCCTCATATTATCTGGTGCAAGAGTGGTGATAATACTCTGGGTGGTTGGGGAAAGTAGATCCTCACCAAAGGTTGATATGGTCATAAAGAGCGCCAGTATTAGAAATGCAGTTGAATCTGTAAGAACGAGGAAAGAGATAGCATAAAAAAGTGTTCCGACGCCTCTCCACATCATTGGATTTCCAACCTTCGTCATAAGCCTCAGTAATGGAAACTGAAGAGTCACTACCAGTATCCCATTGAGCGCCCATATATATCCAAGATACATATAAGGAAGATTCTGCAATACGATTGTATAAACTGTAAATGTTGATCCTCTTTGTCTCATGAAAATCTGTAGAAGTACCCCTATAATTATGAAAACGACGAAAAATCTGTCCTTCATATATGTCCTGCTCAACTCCCCTTTCATTACCTGAATGTGATCTGATGGAACATAGGTTTCCCTCATTAGGAAATAAAGCATGAAAATTTCCACCACGGTAACAGCGCTGGATACCAGGAATATGTATTGGAGTCCAAAGTATGCTAGATACGCCCCAAGCAGTGGCCCTATGGCAATACCGAGATTAGCCATTATCCTCATGATAGTATAACCTGAAAGTCTGTCTCTTACCGATGTTATATCTGCTACAGAAGCCTGTACTGCCGGGTACTGTATTGAGTTTATTATTATTGTTCCGTACCATGATCCAAGCAGGAGAACAAAATAATACGGA
>JAKBGP010000032.1 GCA_021833045.1 Thermoplasmata archaeon | reverse complement strand
GTTTTGGAGGGATTCGGCTATGATCTTTGGACTGGATACAAAGGACAAGGCGTATTACAATCTCCGGAAGAGGTTTGGTAGAGATTTAGCTAGGTCCATAATCAAGTATTGGAATCATTTTCATATTTACTCCCCTGAAAGCTCTGATGAGGCCCTGTTATATTTTATAGGCGTGATAAATTGACCTTTAAAATGCTCTTCACACGAGCAAGAATAGTGGAGACAATGCGTAGAAGCTCTTAGCTAACAATCTTATTGGGCCTACCACGTTTTCAACAGTTAGGTCGTTTATCAGTTTATTCTTAGGCAGTTTGAAAAAGACAAAGGTAAGTATCCCTGTAAAGCATAAAAGTGGTCACAGACAGAATTGAGGTCCAAAAAAATGAATGAGTTCTATTGCAGCTACCTGCTGAATCTATCGTTCTATGATGAAGTAATGTAAGAGACACATATGGGAACCCAAACAATACCATAGATTATGCTAATTCTCTGAATGAGAATGAAAGAAAAGGTGGGTGCGGGTGTTGGTGGAAATGTCCACAATCTGTGGATTCAGATTTAAGAGCAATCTATGATTAGAACTCCTAAACCCCCCTTTCCGGACTCCGTTTATTAAAGAAATTAAATAATCAGAGGGTATTTATAATAATGGAAATACAAAGATATGACCCTTTTTGTATTAAGGATATTACACCGAGCAGAAATTCAACGTTGGTAAATTTCGCGAATGTCCGTAAGACTACAGGAGTTTTCGCATCACCTGATATCTATTCCTCTGCAAGCCTTGCTTCCCAATCCTTATCTATCACGTTTTCCCCCCGTCATAGATATTCCTTCGATCCCTCGACCCTCAAACTCTTAGATAATGAGGGAATTGAAATCACAAATCCTTTTCCGTCCACCATAACAAGGACTTGGCCAGCTTTCGGAAAGACAGGAGGCGGAAAAGAAGTATTCGTTGAAATGTGTTTAAGTGACACAATCGCAATCACAGGTCAACATCAGTATCTAGATGGAGGTCTCTTTGATTTGTACCACCAAGATGCTATTTTGCCACTAGCTGAAGCTACACTTTCGCTTATATCGACGGGTGCAGCGGAGTTTTTAGAGGGGAGTGCAAGGGTTACAAAAAACGGTCTACCCGTCTTTAAATCTACTATAGGAAAAGACTTATTTTCTATCTCTGTTGGAACCAAAGAGACACCCGATGGAATGATGCTTCACCTGTGGGGGGCAAAATGGAAGGACGACAATCATCGTCGACTTATTTATTGCTATATCGAAGATCACTTTGACGCTTGGTCTGTCGGCGTTGGAGAACTGGTAGAAAGATTCAAGCAGAGCGACGATCCACTTAGAAATGAATTCATAAACAAAATCAAAAGCATGGTAGACTCTCTGAGAGATGGTGAATGCTATTTTAATAACTGGCTAGTTCATTTCCGTAGACCAGGAATTCTTGTTAGATTACCTTAAATCAACTAGAATAATAACATCATTACATCAAATAATAAAAGTTTGAAACTATGTTCTATTGGAATCTATAGCTTTCCAGCCATTTTCCTGATTCTTCAATCAACTGTTGCGACTGGAGCCTGAGACAATTTCCGTTAAGTCGACCGAGCCGCCCCTTGAAAATCTTGCAACGTTGTGAATTGCCAATTGATTCACTCAAAGAGCTAATTCGGTACAAAATCTAGAAATCATTTCTGAGCAGCTATTTATAACAAGTTCTCACTGAATACCGTATTTGCCCTCCTCGTAAGTCTTAGTAACTTCTTCCGCGAATCTTGCAATATCCAACTTGGAAATTCTCGATTCGGCGGATGAATACTCAAAAGTGTTCGGTCTAAAGGCCTTTGGCACTCCAATAGTATCTTCTCTCAGTAGTACAAACGGCTTATTCGAAGTCATTGTAACTTTTGCTTCTAGTTCTATTGCTCTTGAGCCTGTCTTAGCAGAAAAAGTCCATATCACAATTGTACCAAGACAACTCTTTATTGCAGGTATTATCTTTTGATTCCAAAACTGAGAACCGGGTCTTCTCTCATCTTCAGCAATAAAAGCATCAAATCCAGTTTTTCTTAAGTACTTTTTTAGCTCTATTGCCAGTGAAGTATCCTCAGGATCCTTATGACTAATGAAGAAATGTTTGCCTCGATCGCCTATTGTATTGATCACGATCAAATTTCCTTGAAATTGCTCCACTTTCTCCTCATTTCTTCCATCAACACGAAAATAAACTCTCAGGGTAATGTATCTGGAGCCTTCCTTCAAGGACAATCCAACTTTAAAGCCAATCGTGATGGGGTCAGATACATGATCAGGTCTCAAAATAGCCCGATAATCTACATTTTCAACATATTCATCAAAACCATCTTCTGTCTCAAATGATGCAGTTGCTCTTACTAGATTAACACTTTTGTCCACAGCATTTCTGACTTTGAATTTTAGGATGCCCTCTTCTAAATACCAAAGAACATACTTGGGCCAAACATTCCAGCTATCTAAAAGCAGTATGTCAGGCATGCTTATTTCTCACCCCTAATTTTGTCCACGCAGAAACGACTTGTCTATCGCCAAATGCTTTCAACCCATGATCCCCACATATTGGACAGGCGCTGTCTTTGCGCGGACTGGAAGTAAAAACGTCACCGCTAATTACATCATATATTTGCTCTAGCCCGTCATAAGGAGGGTTTGAAAAACCTGTCAACATCCCAATCATCAGCGTGACTGCCATGCTCGCGATTGTACTGTTCAGAGACACGACTGCCGGTGCTTTCACCAGAAGTCCCTCGATGTATTTCTCTTTCACGAGTTTCGATCGCTCGTTCGTTTCCATAGATTCAACCCTGATCCTTTCTGCATTAAGGTGGAACCCGCACCATAGACAAGGTAGGTCTGGACCGAAGAGAGTCACTCTTCCGCCAGCCCCACTGACTGAATTGTTCGAAACTACAATCCTCAAACCCATATCTATTATAGGAACTAAGTACTGATATGAAAAACGATTCAATACAGACCTGCTCCAGTCATTATCTGTACATGAGAAAATGATGTCGATGTCTCGCAGTTTTTCTAGGGTCTCTTGATACACCACGCTGTTCTTTATTTCAGTGATTTTTGCATCTGGATTAATCGCCTTGAGATTGCGTTTCACAATGGATGTCTTGTATCCGAGACGCTTGTGATCCTTTAGCGTCGAACCAAACATCCGTGTGATATTGCTTGCTTCAAAAGTGTCAAAGTCAACCAAAGTTAGGTTTGAAGCACCCATTCGAACAACTTCTTCGGCCACCAAACTACCAGTCCCCCCGAGTCCAACGATTCCAATTTTTAGATGTTGTAAGGTCTCTTGGAAGCCGTTGCCGAACGCAAGAATTTGGCGATTATAAACTTTCTTAGGAGCGGCGTCAAGTTTCTCGTTGTTAAACGACAAATGTCTTCCAACTACGGTTATTTGGTCGATCTTAAAGAATTGGTTATTTTTCATATAACGCCCGATGATGCCTTTTAATCCAAAAAGCATACTAGCGTGTGGTGCTTCGGGAATAAGTTCTGAGAAAACATTGAAGAGCCTTGTTTCACCGTAGTTGTCTGAGTGAGAATATCTTAAGGATAGATTTCCAGGATGACTATGCATGATAAGTATAGCGTAACCATTTTCGGCCTCGTCTATCACTCCATTAATGAAACTGGGTTCGATCTCAAGATGATAATCTGTTCTGCTTTTATATGCATCCACTGGCACCTGTATCACTTTTCTTGGCAACAATCTGATATCCTCTCCTATCTTTGCAAAACCGCATATAGCAAAACAGGCATTTTCCGCTCCATCCTGTGTAAATAAAAGCGACTTAATTTTCTTGAAATCATCGTTAGAAAATGTTACGTTGAACAGTCTATTCACCCCTGTTCAAATCTTCGCTTGACAAATTCCAGGTACGACAGCAGGTTGTCCACAGTTGGGTTCCATCTCTTTGGATTGCCTGGATTTGGGTGCCATGAGAACCTACGCCATTCCTTTTCCAAGTATTTCTCAATTTGGTTCGCACCATTTGGTATTCCTCCTCCTTTCAGTGTGAGATCCTTGGTTGTCCAGAACATGTCTAGTCCTGCATCCGGGTATGCTCTTGGCACTCTCAACAAAACAGTGACTATAGGTAGGCTGTAAAGATCGGACGTTGGTAAGTTATCTATAACGACATTTATGATGGTGGATTCTTCAACAATCTCGATGCTGTGATCCTTCCTGAGGTTTTCAATTTCTAATTCCAACTGAGGTGGGAGCATCTTTCACTTCCAAATGTCCCCGGCGGAATTGCCCTGAAGTGCTCACCATTCTTAATCTGTACCTCTTGATCTGGCCCAACAGGTTCACTCTTTCCCTGTATTACTTCAAAAAGTTCGTAACCTTCCGGGATTAAGGCAAGATTCTTAATTTGGTTTCCAGTAAGTTGTTCAGCCTGAGTTGTGTATCTTTTGTTGTTAATAAATATTTCAAATTCTGGCATAACATTAATCACATAAGAATTCCCTTAATGAGTTTTTTGGAATCCGTAGTCTTGTATGGATTTTACCATTTATTACTGAGTGGTTTTGACCTACAGAAAAAAGGCAAAGTCAGATCACTCAATTGGGAATTCTGGGCTTGACACTATTTTGATTAGTTCCTAATACTCCTCCTCAGGGGGCTGTGGTTTTGAACCGAGTTCTGTATTTTAGCAAGAACCAAGTTACATCAAGAGTGACACGCGATTTTTGCTTATCGACAAAACGACCATGGAGGTCGTCTATTTGGTTGAAAGAATTGGAGGGATTCGACTATGATCCTCTTGGCTTGGACACAAGGGACAAGGCATGCTACAATCTCAGAAAGAGGTATGGTAGGGATGTAGCAAGAACCATAATTAATTTTTGGAATCATTTTCACATCGATTCTTCCAGGGGCGCGGATGAAGCATTGTTGTATTACTTAGAGATGACAAATTGAACTTCTAAACTCCTTTTTTGAGATCAAATGTCACGATTTTCGACGACTTTACCAGCTATGAGAAGGCAATAACTGTAGGATTTCAAGCGAAAAAATGACAGGTGTAACCTGTTGCGACCTTTTATGACAGTTACTTGATCTTACCTTTAAACCAAAAGCAAATAAGAGTACAGCCGTGTCAGTAACCCTTAAGCTATTAAGTCAAAAAAATTGGTCTAAGACTAGTGTAAGAACATCATACCCCATTTTCTATGATTTAGTTGAAGCTCAACAAAATTGAAGCGCATCATAGTTCTGGACAGATTCTGTTAATATTCTTAACTAAGCTTTTAGTAAACTTACTTAGTCGTCAAATACATCTCCTTTTCCTTCCAATAGGAGGTACGAATGGATAGATTCAGTACAGGATGAGTGTATTGATTTCTCAATCTAGTAAGCTGACCAAACCGGTCAAATCTGTTTAACTTTAACTGAACTCCGAAATAACCCTTAATACCCCATTGAAATTATCTTAATAGAAAAATGAATATTGAGAATATGCTTGGCAAAATTGAATACGCATTGTCTAGTCTTAAATCACATCTAACCTCAATAGTTTTTGAATTATTTTCTCCAGAAGAATTCTATAAAAATCCCTGGCCACTGTTGTACTTTCTTTGCATAGTCTCACTTCTCACGTTAACTTATTTTGATGTAATCTCTGCAAATTTGAAAGTTAGAGCTGCTATCAGCGTCTTTGTGGCATTGTTGACTATCACGATAGCGGTATTTCCAACTTTAAGAGGGAAATTTAAGTCTCAAAGGCTTGCAATTTCCAAAGTCAAAGGTATGTTCATTCAAATTATCAATTTTCTTTCTAATAATTTTCAAATTAGACTGAGCAGAGGAAATGAGATTATGCAGACGTTGGAACAATCTATAGATGTAAATAATAGTTATTCGGATATAGAGATAATTGATTCAGTATTTGGACTGATCGACAATAGACTTGGGTCTCGAGTTTATCAAGTTCTCTTTTTGATTTACATTTCGAATAATCTTCGGTCGACTCTAGAGAAGACTTCGTATAGGGCAGCGATTAAAGGGGTCATAGAGATTTATAAACTTATGGAAAAAGAACAAGATAAGAATCTTTTGATTACTCAGTATAAGAAAATCTTTCACAGTAGCGAAAAGGATGACATAATACTGAGAGAAATTTTCAGAAATTATGATCTTTCCAAATATCTTAGAACAGAGTTTGGGGAGCCCACATTCGAGGAAATATCAAAAACTTTGCTGGAGCTTGTGACAGATAGCGAACTTAGTGTAGATCCATTGTATAGAATTCTGAAAAAGAAGATTAATAATACTTTATCGACAACCACCAGAGATAGCCAACTGTATATTGTGTTTGCAAATCAATTTCAAAGAATTGCTACAGTCAAAGCTTACTTGTCTAACCATAGCATAATAAATGGGCCTAAACAAGAGAACCTTACGCAGTTGAAGGGTTCGTGGCTCTCAGGAAATGTTCTATATTCTCCAACAATCCATCCCACTGCTAAATCATACTTCACACACGAGATCATGCCACTACTTGCAAAGGAAGACAACTTAGAGGAAAAACCGGGATTTCTGGTAACCCTGAAAGTAAGATTAGAGAACTATTACACGTTCGTCAACAAGAAGGCCGAAAAGGAACAGATAACCTCTAATCTAATAATGCTTCAAAATTTCATTGGGAGCTTGGCTCCTGGAAAAGAATCAGGGAGTAATTTTATATTTTCTCTGATAAATATTCAAGAAATTATGTCAGTGATCCCATTCAATGTATTCATACCTAATCTGAGGAAAGAGGCAAGAAATATAATAATTAGAGACTATTCAAAATTGCGTTCTCGATTCAATATTAGAACACTAGGAGACTGGGCTTTAGTCCCTTCTGTCGACTTATACAGAAATCTCGTAAGATTGGACAAGTACAAATTGATTGAAAATGAAGAATGGAGAGTAATCGCGACCAAGATTACAGAACAATCTAGGAAATATCAGGATATTCTAAAATTGAAGTGAAAGACAGAGAATACCCACACTTCCATTTTTTCTGTCAATTCCTATTCAGAGGATTAGCATAAAACATGGTCTCGTTTGGAACTTTAATTATCCTTCCTATTTCTCAATATTCAAAGATGAGATATTTCTTCGTACGACCTGATTATTTCTTTCAGTCTTGTAATATTTCTTTCGCCAATATTATTGTAAAATACATTCAACGGAACCTTGAGGTATTCCCAATTTTTTCCTGTGAGATTAGTGACATCTTCACACCATGATTTAGCTCTGCTATCTTTCAGGATTACGTCAGGATCTTCCCTTCCTTTAGTCTCCACCAAGAGAAATCCAAGAGTAGTTTCAATTACAAAGTCAGGCTGGTAATATGAAAGTGCCTTATTCGAGTTTACATATTCAAGATAAAAATTCAAGTAGACGTCATTCTTTACGAATTTCTCAACGTCTTCAGCTTCGTCCAAGAATTTACAAAAGTCATATTCAAAATCATTAGCAACCGGAATTTTGTTCAAAACACACTTCTTTGGTTCATAAGTCTTCTTCCTAGTGAGAGATGGTTCAACTGATTTGATTTCTTTTACTTCTCCTGCAAACTTAACTTCTGTTAGATTTATTGAAAGTTTGTTAACCACACCTACAAACAATTTAATAAGAAAATCCACGATTCTTGTTTCAGACAAATTTAAAAGAAACCTGAAATCAGCCTTGATTTCTTCGGTTATTATGGTTGTAAACAATTTCTTTGTGATATATGAATCCACAATTGAAACCAGTTCACTATTTCGAGATGGTATTTTGCAACTTCTCAAAATGAGGTTTGTGATGTACGATACTACTGATTCATAATTTTCAGGAATGGGCTGTATCCATCTGTCTCTCCACTTCTCTTCTTGAGTTAGTGCATCTACCCCTCGAGACCTTCTCTCGTTTAAATATTGTTCCAACTCCAAACCAAATTTACCGATAGGAAGAGCATCTATTTTTATTTCCTCGAACGACCTATTTTCCCTCTTAAATTTCGGGGTAAGAATAGGAATCTCAAAATTGTACTTGATTTTAGATACGTCGACGAAGATGTTGGTAATTTCTGGCAAATTTCTTTCTTTGAATCTTTGGAGTTCCACTCCCTGTTTTTTCATTTCTTGATCTATGAAATCAACGAATGCTTTAGTACCAAATACGTCAACTGTTTCCTCAAATCCTGATTCAGATCCAAACATTAACCTCAAACCTCTTCCAAGTGTTTGTTCTGGCAGAATTTCTGCCTTTGATGTGTAAGGCCTCAGTCCCAGAATGACTGTGACGTTCTTAACATCCCATCCCTCTCTCAGCATTAGGACACTGATAATAGCTCGGTACTTACGTCCCGTATCTATCTCTCTTGCATCTTTTTTTAACTGAATCCAATCCTTTTCACTAACATTTCCTTTAAGATCCGTGTGTATCAGTAAAGACTTCCCCCTAAACTCTTTCTTAGTCTCTAAGTACTCCTTTATTTCACTAGCCTCCTTAGTTTTAGTTGCCATTACGAAAAGTATCGGTCTCTTGTCAACCTTGCTCATCTTGTTGTCATAATACTTCCAACGCCTTATAGAGCCTTCAATATAATCCCTATAGACGACATCCGCACGTTCGGACGGAGTCTCAACTGGGTTTTCTACTTCTCCTATTATTGGCCTTTTAACTACACTTGTGTTAATTGCATCTGCAAGTGGAAAGTCAGTAACTATCCAACCGAACAGGCTTCCTGTGTCCTGTCTCTTTGGGGTCGCGGTAAAATCTAATTGAAACGAGAAACTCTTTCCCTCTTTCTCAAATGAATCGAATAATTTGTCTATCAACTGATGCCACACTATGTCCTTATCCCATACGTGATGAGCCTCATCGTTAATCACAGAAATATTCTCAAGGGAATTTACGACATTTATGAGATAATCTCCTGTTTTAATTTCAGCAGTTGGTCTCTTTCCAACTAATTCTTCAACTGGATTTGAAGATGGATCAATTCGCTCATAGAATTTTTGGATGTTTGAGAGCAATATCACATTGCTAGAAGTTTTGTTGGTTATATTATCACCAAGAATTGTTTGCATATCCCATATATGTTGAAACTCATCGGGAATTAGTGGAAATGTTTTGAAAGCATTTCCGTTCTCAAAATCTTGTTTCAGTCTTTCATAAACTGCAATATTTGGCGCAAGTAAGAGGAAGTTAGATGTAAAATCGTCATTCTTCTCTAAGATTTTATTAAAATAACTCCAAACTATACCGAGAGACATGACTAGAGTCTTGCCGCTTCCTGTTGCCATTTTAAAACAATATTTCGCAAACTTATCGTCGTGTGGGTTGTATGCTACCTTCTTCGTTGTATCATAATTTATTATTAAGTCACGCAGATTCCGATGTTTCTTGACCTCGTAAAGATATATCATTGTTTCAATCGATTCTCTTTGTGCAAAGTAATATTCGAATACTTTTCCGTCAACATAGTGTTCCTCTTCAAACCAAAATTCAAGGAGCCTCTTCGTTGTATTTGATGCTCCCTTATAGCCATTGATTCTCCACTCTTTTACGTCTTCTCTTATCTTATCTACCAAAGGAGCTGTAGTAGGAATTCTCTTTTTAGGTTCCTCAGTTGGATTCAATCGACCTCCACCTCTTCAACCTTTGTAGTATCATTCCCAAAGATGTCTATTACTTTAATCATTATGAGATGCTTCCCCTTATCATAGTGATGTGGCATTGATTTAAGTTTTAGATCAAGATTACCCTTAGTTCTGAAATCTTGCCACTGGTTATGGAATACATCGCTATTGTAATCCCAATCTACGCTCCAATAGTCTATATAATCACTCCACTTCTTTATCTTGTTTCTAGCCTCTTCTGGTATCTCTTCTGGATTTGGTATTATAAAATTCTTCAGTCTAACAAGAACTTCTTCCCGGTTTCTTACTATCTCAGTCTCAAGAAAAGCCAATCCGAAAAATTGAATATCTCCGTTGTCTACTGCTCTCTTGTCCATTGCCTCGGTTGGTATTTTCTTGAGATTTACTTTAATATTATGGCTTTCTACGATCTGTTTGATCGCTATTTCGTTCAAACCCATTTCAAACTCCCATCCTAGAATGTCTAATTCACCAAAGTCGTTCTTCTTTGCTTCAGTCGTAGCTTCTTCAATTTCACTCTTTGTTACAGGGTAATCCACGTAACCAACATGTATAGCTCTTCGTTCTAAAATGCCTTGAATGGTACTCATATACGTCACTGGTTTTGCGTGATACAACTGCAGAATGAAATCAAAATACTGTCTTAAAGCATCTCCATACTCTTTCTCCATCCAAAACTTCCTTTCATATTTTCCCAAATTTAATATTTCAAACGGCCTACATTGAGGAGTGTCCAGCAATCTCTTTCTTATCGTATGAATTGAAAATCTTCCTATATCACAAGCAATCCATTTTCTTCCTAATTTTTCAGCTACCACAGGAGTGGTGCCAGATCCTGCAAAGAAGTCAGCTACTATATCATTCTCATTGGATGCAATGGAAATGACTCTTGTTAACAATTCTTCTGAGTTTTCTGTAGGATATCCCGTGATGTGTGCATATGATTCGATATCAGTCCATAAATTGCTCACCTTCTTTTCATCTGAACCAAGATACTGAACTGCAAAATCAGACGAAGAACATTCTAGGCACTTATCAATTCTTTCAACTCCATGAATAATATCAGTTGATTTAAGGTCATAAAATTTGAAACGATTTTCCCTTTTTTTCATTCTTCTAAATAGATCATCATCGGACCTTGATTTAAAATAAAATGCTCCACAACTCTTGCAGTGGAGTCTTAAATAATAATCTGACAACAACTTGTTGACCTTTTCCTGAACTAAAGAGAAGTGTTGACCTTGAGGCGGAGTCAGAATTTTTCCTAGAAATTCTCTTTCTCTTGGGTATCTGACCTCCGGCATCAAGAATTGGGTCCATTTCATATCTGAAATAGGTCTTGCTATCTTAAATTCGTTAAAAATGAATGTACTTGTCTTAGAATACCAAAATATCACATCGTTGTCTATTTCCATATTTCCTCTTGCACCAGCCACATTTCTTCCTCTATTGACAATAATCTCATTAACAAAATTCTCATAACCGAACACTTCATCGAGAATCGCCTTTACATAATGCGAATAATGATAATCAAATCTCACTAGTAGACTTCCATTTTCGGTAAGTAGTTGTCTTATTAGCACTAATCTATCGTACATGAATTGGAAAAATGAGCTTGGCCCCTCCTTCCACATGTTCCTATAGGCGATTTCTTCGATCGCAGACGGCTCCTTCACGGCTTTGTTTTCACCTATCTGTATCGTTATGTTCATGTCAGTACCTGTAAAAAATGGAGGGTCAATATATATCAGGTTAATTTTCCCTGCAAAATTCGGCAGTAAGGACGAAAGGACATATACGTTATCTCCCCAGACTAATTTGTTCATCCATTCTTTGCTCTCCTCCCTGTATGCTCCCAATGTCCCAATTGTTTTTCTACCTAGATTTATTGTTTCCACTGTCTGAAAAGGGAAGGGTATTTTTTGAACCTCTGTCTTCTTATTTTTCCAAAATAATCCAAAGTCATTCATTTTAACTTCACTGATTTTCTCTGTATGAACTTTAATTCCAGTACCCCTTTTAATTTTTCTATTGCGATTGCAGTTGGAAATTGTTTCATCATAAGAACCATATTGAGGAAGGCCTCCGCTTGTTTACCTAGGGGCTCAGACACTTTCTTGAGGGCACCCTGGATTCTTTTACAAGATGGTTACAATAGTGCTGCTCTAGGTTATTTTAGTGAAGATAGTTTTCTTGTGCCATTTAGGGTCAGATATAATAGTTGTTGACTGGATAGCACTTTTGCTTTGCATCTGTAAATAAACCTAATCTATCGTTAAGATTTCGCTAATTCTCGATTTGGAAATGGTTGGTACTCCAAAAAAGACATTGATTCTATACTTTCTAATCAAGAAATTCTGAATTCTTCTGTTATGCTTGTTGCCGGACCCAGCAAGTAATAGCGAAGGAGCCATGAACTTTAGCCCATACAACATCTTATTTGATGTTCCATTAAGTGGCTTCATTGCTGCTAGCATTCCTATGAAATTGAATAATAGTTCCGGGAATGGATCAAGATATTTAGCTTCACAAAAAGTAAGGAGGCCTTCTTTACTGGCAAAATAATATCTTGTGCGATTTAGTAGCCAATACGAATCATTCAACTGTTTTAGTGATCCCTTCTTGATCACCGATACATCTGGAGTAATGAAGCACGTTGTGTTACACTCTAACGCTTCCACAGGCAAATTGTGATGTATTTCTATATCGCAATTCTTATTGCGATATAATTTGCTTCCTTCGAACCAAGAAAAATTATCTGGATAGCCGTAAGGTTGGATCTTGTATTTGAAATGGCCATTTTGAAGATTAACGGGCCAGACTTTGAATCCCTTCCTCCTGTAGTAGGAGACGACAAAATTGTAGGCCATCATTTCAAACAGCTGAGGCAACTTTTCGCTATATCTATCAATTGTAATATTGTGACGAGTCAAGAAGCGTGAAATACCATCAATTAGCCATTCTTCATTTGGAAGAGATCCCATTATCACTCCGCATTTTCTTAACACTGATCAAATGTTTCTTGGTCTTATCATAGAATTCTAAGTTGTTTTCATATTCAAACAAGAAAGTGCTGAGATGATATACCCGTAGAAGGTGGTCGAAATCACTTGTTAAGTTATTAAAATCATTTGCATCCTCTATGGTAATACTCTCCCTTCCGAAAGAGATAGAACTTCCACCCCCTTCTTCTGATATCATTTCAAATAGAGAAGCTGCCCCTTTGAATGGCTTTATAACATTTCTATAGCAGACTGAGATTGCATATATGGTATTTATCAGACTCATGTACTCTTTCCTAAGATCTGGATCATTTTTTATAATTAAGGAGAGCTCGAATATTCCTTCTTTGTACTCCTGGTATATTTTAGCCATGTATTCTCTAGGGATAATTTTCCTGAACATTGTAACAACTCTGTCGGCTGATTCAGTATACTTGAATTCTTCAGGCATTCTCTCTCCTGCACATATAAAAATTGGTGAGATGTTCAGAATCACTACTTAGAAAAATGTATTCGGATTTTTCTGAAGCGTTCAATTTCCCAGAAATACGTCCGTAAGTACTTAAAAAGCGAACTAAAGGTTCTAACATAAATTCACCACGATAAGTCAATTAATTTTTCATTATTTATATCTAACTAGATTTGAGACATTCTTCTATAATTTCTTTTCTGTTACCAAGTCCTTGAATATGGATTCAGATTAATCTATCTACAGAAGTCAATTTAAGAGTAATAGTTATAGTCATCTACCCCAATGAATTGTCAGAATTTTGATGATATCTTCAATTTCCCTAGCAATCTTTCTTCTTTTATCAGTTCGATATTTTATATTTCTTAGAGGGCCACAGAGAGAAGTGACCTAAATAAAACTAGTTAGTCTTTATAGGATTGCTAAGAAAAAAATCACAGCCTATTCTCTGAATGCTCAATAAGCCAGGATATAACTTCATCCATTGACTCCTTCTCAAGTTTGAAGCGTAGCTTCCTCAATTTCTCATACGTATCTTTTGTAACACGAAGCTGCGGAAACTCAGACTTGGGCCTTCCTTTCTTCCCTGGCATCAAAAGGAGATGGTTATGTCGAATTTAAATACATTGTCGACGTCATCGACAATAAAGAAGGAGGGATAAAGTCTATGTCAGTAGGGACCTGGTTTGATAGTTTGGGAATGCAGCTAGACAACAAGGTTGTTATAAGAGTTGAAGGAAAGAAACTTGCAGTGATTTATGTTGTTCGCTACTTGGAACGGCTATCTAAATTTCCGAGGGGGTTAAGCAATCAAAGGGACAATGATTTGAGGTTTTCGAAAAGAAGCCATAAGAAATACGTGAAGTCAATTAGAGGAGTTGTTGTGTGAATGGAATATGTGGAAACAGACTTGCAAGAATTTGAAGATTGGATGTATGAGAAGTTTTCAAGATCCACTATAGAAGACACGTCGAGAAAGATAAGATTCTTTTCCAAACAGTGTGAACTCTTTTCAAGGGAAAGCATAAGAGAATTCTTGATCCGTGAGAGGAGGAAAGGGTCTTCCAAACAGAAGGTGAATGAATACATCAAGTACCTCAACAGGTGGATTTCCTTCCAGTCTTCTCTTGGAAAGGAAGGATGGGACAAGTTCATTTATGTTCAAGGGACAAAGAAGAAGTACGTTGTCAACAGATACGATGCAGACCAGATTAGACTGTTGATTGAAAGATCGAGAGGAATGACAGTTGAAGATATGAGAGATCACACAATGATTCTTCTGACTGTGAACACGGGACTTAGAAGAAGCGAAATCGCAAATTTGAAGATCAAAGACATTCACGCTGACTCCCTCAGAGTGGAGAAAGGAAAGGGGAGAAGACAAGGGATGTTTATCTGGATGGAACCACGAAGGCAGTCCTCAGCAATTGGTTAAAGATAAGGAACCATCCAGACTCAGAATATGTTTTCACGACCAAAGAGGGAAAGGTGACCTCCAAGTATATGGGTAATTTGGCAGCCAGAATAACCAAGAAGACTGGGATCAAATTCAACTGGCACAAGTTGAGACATACTTACGCCTGGAACATGCTTTCAAACAAAGTGGACCTGCAAACCATTAGTCAAATGCTGGGCCATGAAAGACTTGACACAACTGCCATCTATACTGTGCTAGACCAACAGGAGGCCATAGAACACGTCCGCGACACGAATCCAAAATTCTTCAAGGAGGAAAAGATGTTCGAATCCCCCAAATCCTGCACATCC
>JAKBGP010000290.1 GCA_021833045.1 Thermoplasmata archaeon | reverse complement strand
TAATACTCAGACTCTCCAGAGATAATTGTTGTTTAAATCAGTTGAAATCTCTTTTCTAATTTTTCTTGATATTTAAATAACTTATTCTTAAGGCGATTGTACCTAGGGCTCTGGTAGACATACTTTGCGTTTATTAGCCAAAGTTTACCAAATCTTGAAAAATATACACCAAATTTTCTTACTAGTGGAAATTCTATATGTTTTCGTGCCTCCTCAGCTAGTATCAAATACCCTACTAGCTGGGACCAAGTAAACTCATTTACCTGCATTTTGGACGTGGTTTTTATGTCAATTAAACATTGGTCTACTATTAAGTCGGCATCAGCACCCCCAACAAGTAATGAAGTTTCCTTAAAATCAGGGTTCAGCCATACAGACCTGTGAAGGGTTTTAAAGTAATCAGGAATAATATGATGAAGAGCCTTTAAATCATCGACCTCGTCTTTTAGGTTAGAATTGTCAGGGATGAAAGTATCGCCGAACATACTCCCAAGACTACCTCTGTAAAAATAATCTAACATGGAAAATCTTAGTGTTTTTAAGACCAATTCATCATTCATAATACCATCTGAAATGTACTTTTTTCTTGCATCCAGATAATCTTTCTCTATTTGTCGGAGAGTATTCCTCAAAGATTCTCTATTAGTGAAGATAGCATGTAATTTATCTTTCAACTCTTGGTCATTTTTCAAGGCTTCTTTATACTTAGTCTTGGTAGTTAAAATATCTTTATAGCCCATCTTTTCCATAAAAAAATTCACAAAAATGCCTAGGAAATTAAATATAAAAAAGTGAGCGTCTTCTTCGTAAGACATGGACATCTTTTCATCAAAATGTTTGATAGCATATTGACCCACTAAGTTTTCTTCTCTTGCTCTTGGATTTGCCCTAAGTAATTCAAGTCTTAGCATGTAATCAAAGGCAATACCTACTAATGACCTATTCTCACTTATGGGACTTGCAACGCAATTATCATCTATAAATACATCGATTGGAAAAGGTATATCTTTCATCACCTCTTCGGAAAAGCCCCACTCCATTATTGAGGTTAGAGACACATTTTCACCCTCGTTTTTGTATATGTTTTGATTGTAATAAACAATCCTGAATACCTTGTCTCAAGGTAGAACCTTGGAATTCCATTTATTCTGAATCCATAATCCACTCTCTTCTTTGATATTGTTTCCTCTGCACTTATTGAATTATCTTTATTCCCTCTGTTGTAGACGTTCCAACCTAATGCCTCAAATAATGGCAATATGAAATCCTTCTTTGTTGATTCCTCATTGTACCTTTTGATTTCACCTGATTTCTTGATTTGGTCGTATTTTGATATGAGTTCAGAGATTCTATCTTTGTCAGTTTCATAACTCGCTTCGTTTTCCATTTGTATTTACCTCCAAGTTTTCCTTTAATATTTTGTAAAATTGATTTTTTAATGAGCCAAAGTTTGATTCATACTTGTACTTAAAGTGTCTAATATGTGCTATGTCAAATGGTATATCGTCCTCATTTTGCGTGATTATTAATACCTTTTTCTTAAGGCAGTGAGCCAATCCAAGTTCATAGAAGACGTTTGGATTTTTCCCAGTTTCATCAGCTATAATTAATAGTGAATACTTAATTGAATCGAATATTTGGTCTATTACCGTACCAACGCTTAAGTTCTCATCTGCTTTGGAACAACTAAAATTCAGAGACTTAACTATTGGCTCAATAACCTTATAATAGAGAGTCTGAAACTGTTCTTGAAAAGGCATAAGAACGAATATTTCCCTAGAACGTTCCAATTTTGCGTTATTTGCTTCCTCAGTTTTCCTTTCTGTACTCAGGTCTTCAGATACAATTGGTGTGTTATGTGGCAATTTCTCTTTTGCCATTTCTGAAAAAAATTTATGCGTCTTTTCTTCGTCGTTTAGGGTCTCCTTAAGTCTCCCACCTTCTTCTTCAGCGTATGCCCGTAAGTTAAAATCGGGAGCAACTTCCCTAATAAATTTTGAAAGCATTTTTAATGCTTCACTAAGGCCTATATTTTGTTCTGAAAGGGTCATAATCCAATCATAAACAACCTGAGAAGACTGACGTTTGATAGCTTTACTTGCATGCTTTGAGACTTTAAATGGAAAAATTGCCTCAGCAAATCTAGTTACTTTTTCTTGGTCTGTTGCAATCGGCAATGATTCACCAATTTTGACTGCAAGTAATCTAAAATTGACATATTTCATTCTATTTGCTGTAAGGTCATACTGCATTCCAGAAGGTTTAATGCCTCTATGTTTTGGCCTTTCTTCATCGATGTTGCTTTCATTATGGCTCTCACTATGAGCACTGCGAGGGATGCGTACTATCTTTTCTCGAAATCGCATATTTTCACCCTTGTCTTCTTATAAACTTTAGTCTCTTTCCCCTCTTTAATCTTCTTTTGCTGATACCATAACGTAGATTTGTTGATTTTCAGCTCTTTCCTCTTGACTGGATTGATTGACATAATCTTTGACCTTACCTCTTTATTGTCCACTCTTTCAATCCTAATATCAGGAATATTGAAATCCAATGCCTTTAATTTTCCTGAAATACAATTGCATAGAATCCTCACATTTTCATAGAGGACATTATCTAAGGTGAACTGCTTCCCTTTGAATTCATATCGCCTATTGAAATTCTCCTTTATCTTTTCAATCAATAGTTTAGCCGTTTTGGGTCTCAATCTGATGTGGTAATTCTCTGTAACGATAAAATCGCTTTTCTTAGGTTTCGTTTCAAGCAGTTCAATAACTGAATAATCGATAACGTATCGAAACAGTTCTTGCAAATCGTAAACTAACGGGTGCTTAGAAGGTGCTATTTCATGCAAATAACCTATGGAAGGGTCAAGACCGATGGAATTTATCGTTTTTCTTATCATTGATTCCAGAATAGCGTATCCATAGTTCAAGAGGGCGTTTATCACATCGGAAGCGTTCATGTTCCATGAATACGAAAGATTTTTCCTCGTTTCGAAACGGAAATCGGGTACTAAAT
>JAKBGP010000289.1 GCA_021833045.1 Thermoplasmata archaeon | reverse complement strand
TCAATGGCCATGGTTATTTCCTCCCCTGTCGACTTTTTTTTAAAGCATCAATAACAAGGGCCTGATCGCCCACCAATCTCTTGAGATCATCAATCTCCTTCTGGTATTCATTTCCCCTTGATGATTCTCCAAGACCCTTCCTTCCACCCTCCAGGAAGCGTTCCTTCCATCTGTGGAACTGCGCAACGGATACTCCATGCCTGCGGCACAGTTCGGCAATGTTTGTGGCCGTGAATGATTCAATGACAATCTGTTCCTTCTGCTCTACCGTGAATTTCTCGGACATTTCACAACACCTCTCCTGGAACGGGCAGGAGTTTCGCAAAACCCCCTCTGGACTCCTCCTTATATCTTCTAATCTCTATATATTCTCTCTTATAACTGTCCAAATGATAAAGGGAGCACATCAATAATCTTCTCCTGCTTTCTCAACAATTATCTTATGAATTTTTTTTGTTTCAAATCCCATGTTCCTAAGTATGGCTACACGATCTTGATTCTTTTGTGCAATGGGACATAACTTATCAAGTCCCTTGACGATTATGACGTTTTGGTGTTTAAGTACTCTATTTCTCTCAAGATGTGTCTCCAGATGTTCATAGGACTGTGATATGAGTGCAGAATTGTCTCTGCGCCACCAGTAATTGCGGATCATAAGAGTGGTTTTTCTAATCCCCAAGGTGCTCTTAGAGGTATCACTTCAGGACTCAGAAAATGTCTTTTGATTTCATTTCGTATCCTTTCCT
This sequence comes from Thermoplasmata archaeon, assembly GCA_021833045.1. The sequence continues at coordinate 2,287 of JAKBGP010000289.1, read as the reverse complement.
CTTCTTCGTATGACACATCAGGATTGTATGATGGTTCAAACACATCTTCAGGTTTGAAAAAATCGTTTGAGAGAATGTAGCCATCGGCATCAGGGAAAACACCATTAAATTGAAAATCATAATCATAATTGCTATTCAAAGCAAAGACCTCCTTGGGTTGGGCAACTCATGGTTTTGTTTCGAGAGTGTTTCAGCACTCTCTCATTTTTCCCTGTCATTGGTTCATCCGTTCTGAAAAAAGTTCTTTCCGTAGCGCTATCTCAGTAGTCTTGGACAAATTAAGATGCCTTTTGTGCATCTCTTCGACTACATCTCCTTCTATATACATTGTCAACGAGTTTTCATACTTTCGTATCTCCTGAACTGCTCCCTGTGGATGTTTCGGTATACTGGGAGAGAACGCCACTAGTTCAATTGAATTATTTACTTAAGGTATATAATCTTACAGATATTCGTGGACTGCCGTATATCTACCTCGGCGAGCTTCCCCTGTCTAAACAGTGACAATATAATTGTTGTATACGTATAATTTATACTATATATCATTGACTGGTCCTAAAATAGCAGATTAGGGCGTGAAGTGGTTGGAGTGACAGTACTGATAAAGCTGATACGTTTAATCTAAGATGTCAATTGCTGTAGATAGCATTTTGACGAAACTGTCAGGAGTTAACAATTCATATAACAATCTATTGATCTGATAAGGTTGCACTACTACAGAATGGCCATTTTGTTTTTTTGAGAGTGTCAGGCTTTCATCCCAATTGGCATCTACGCCTTCTTTGGAAAAAAGTTGGATTAAGTATTTTACCGGATAGGTTACAAAAACTGTAACATTCTGTGTCAACAGATCATATCTTGTAGTTTGTGAAATGTCGAATAGGGGTATTGGGATAATATCAGAAAACTCCGTAATATGCTTGTTCAAACAGCTTAGTATGAGTGCATCGTCTTTCTTACATATGCCGATTGAATCTAACGCATTACTAATCCACATTTCATTTTCTTTATAATAATACGCTTCTAAAAGGCCTACCCCATCTAGGGTAGTATATGCAAACCCATTCTTTTCTTGCTTGGCCCTTAATATTACATCCTCAAGCTCTTTGAAGTAGTGACGGTCTTCTATATTTGTTATAATTCGTTTTGAGTGAAGATTTATGCCATATTTTTTCTCAAATTTCTCTGATTGACCTTCCATAAAAGGCAATTCCCCTTCTTTCACAGAGGAATACTTCCTAAGCCAACTCATTTTCCTTCTCTGTTTTTCAAATCGGTTATCCTTACTTAGATCATAATCACTATTCGGATATGAGGAATACTTAACTTCTATCATGTTCATTCCATCAGGACCGATAGTTATCACATCTGAGATTCCCAAACAATGAGTCAAATCACAGAGTACTGCATATGTGTCTTTCTTCTTTTCCATTAATTTTAGAGTTTCAACCTCTGATTCAAAACCTGAACGAAAGGTTATGTTGCCTCCTTTACTTTCGTCCACCGAACCCCGGATGAATTCCCTACTCAGCAATATCCAAGCCAGTGAATCTCCAAATGACAATAAAATCTCTTTTGCGAACTCTGCGTTGTCTAGATATGTAAATGCCAACTTTTTTTCTCTTCATCAGTGGCGGGTCCCATTCCTAAAATATATGGTATCGACTCAGGTTTATCTTTGGAAATTGAAATGGCTTTTTCTACTTCGTATAAAGTATCCAACAAACTATACTGAAGACTGTAAAAATCTTCTCTCGTCTCTAATCCATCTAGTAAACATATGAATTTTCCAATTATTTTATTCGGTTCGATCATCCGATGAGAAGTGAATCTAAAAAGGATAATAATATAATCTATTGTAGGATATAGACTTTGCAATTTAGGGATTCTGTTAATCAAATAAGATACCAGCCTCACTTTGAAATCTGGAGGACTTAAAAAAAACGAGGCTTGGTGAAGAAAATTTGTGCGAATCAAATTATGTAAAATTCAGTATAATTAGGTAGAAGAAAAATCTCATTACTGAACATGTGAAAAGTAATTGAAAATCAACATAAAATGCAGTATTTACTCAGTGAAAACTTACAGGAAAGTAAAAATTTCAAACACAGCACAAATAATCACATACAATTTGTTAAAAACTCAATAATTTGCAAGATAAGCCACTGGAGGGATTTGAACCCCCGACCTGCTGATTACGAATCAGCTGCTCTACCTACTGAGCTACAGTGGCATTCTAAGGATCAAGTTTATTGATTGCAATCCCTGAAGGTATTTTTGGATAAAA
>JAKBGP010000288.1 GCA_021833045.1 Thermoplasmata archaeon | reverse complement strand
TCAGCATCCAAACCAAACTCAGTGTAGACTTCCTTCAGCATTTTTTCCTTTACCTTCTTGACCACCTTGCTCAAACGTACCTGTGGCAAAATGAAGAATCCCAGTGCAATAACAACTGCCACTATAAGAATTGAAATGGAGAGCGGATCTACTATCTGGGCGGCAATCAGGATAAAGTATGCTGCCATGCCTATTACCAGAAGCCCTCCAATAGATATCTTGAAAGCAATTTGGATCAGTTCATGTATCTCCTTGATTTTCCTTGGCCTGTTCATTATCCTCATCAGGCGAAATTGCTCGAGGATAATCTCGGAATTTGAAACCTGATATGTATAGGAAATATATCGATAGCCCAGATAACCTGCCCTGCCACCAACAAAACCAGCAATGAATCCTACCAGAAGAAAATAGTGATAAAGAAGAGGTTGTTCGTATACGTGAATATAGATCTCACTTAAAACGGAGAATTTCTTTATCTCTGTCAGGTAGATGTAAGAATCAACTATAAAGCCGAAGAATACCGATATTGGAAGAATCGTTAGCCAGGAGACGCCGAAATTAATCTTCTCTGACACTTTCTTCTCTCCATAAACATTTAACAGCCTTGACACGTCTACATTGATCCGCTTCACGTTTGCAAGTGAATATTCTGTGACCACGATAGTTATGCCTATTGAGAAAAAAATCAATAAGATGAAAAACTGTGTCAGGAAATAATAAGCTTCACTCTTTATGTTGAATACGATTACACCGCACACATAAAGAAAAATTGTGAAAATTGATCCAGAGATCACGAGATGTTTCTTTATCTTGCTTATCAACAGCTTTGTCAAAACCGAAGGAATCAATTTAAGCGTGATAACTATTTTTCCTTTATTATTTTTATGCTGAGTAATATGCACCTATAGATCAAAATATTTATTGAACAAGGGATGCAGTGAGCAACATAATGAATATATCAGAATACTACGTAATAATCGTTTTACTTCTTTTCTTCGGTCTAGCTGTCCTGGTCATCCTGGAACAGGTTTATTTTTCCCAGACGGGAAAATTCTCATCATCTGTTTCGATTATTATTCCAGTTCGCGGTCTCGACCCTGAATGGGAGAAGAATGCAGATTCATTCAGGCATCTCAGTTATCCAAATGCTTACGAAACTATCTACGTTGCCGATGCGGATGATGCCTTGACTGCAGAATCTCTGAGAAAAGCTGGACTCAAGGTCATAATATCATCTTCAGAATACAAAGAATGCGGAGCCAAGGTTGCTGCCCAGCTTACTGGCTTAATGGCGTCTGAAGGACAGGCAGTTGTGTTTGCAGATTCCGATATTAGGGTGGATCGGGACTGGCTTTCTAATATTGTTGGACCACTGGATAGATATGATGCAGTAACAACATTTTCATGGCCCCTTCCTCTTAAGAATACTTTATTGAATATCATCAGGGGTGGCTTCTGGATTATAGGATATGATAGCCATATTTCTGCGGGGGGTTTCCTTTGGGGAGGATCAATGGCCTTCAAGCGGGAAACCCTTGATAGCGAATACGTTGATTTCATGAAGGACAAGATCTATGATGATGTCACAATAACGACCTATCTGAAAAGCAAGAAGAAGAGGATCTGTTTTAACGGTAAAGCAGTATGCTTCAATGCATACGATGATAGGAAATTCTACCAGTGGGCATCAAGACAGGAAATGCTTGTCCGCCGCTATTCTCATCGCATAGCTGTTGGCTTTTTCTTTTTCATGCTTGGACTTCTTGCAACTACCATATATGGAATCATAATTCTGAACCCTTTTTTTCTGTCAATATATATTCTCTGGTGGCTTAAAGGCGTCTTTACGAGCTTAAGAATCGGAAAAATTTCATTTGGGGTCCCTGCTGTATCCATTGTATCATCGGTGATAGCATTCTTTATTCTTATCCTGACCCTCACGAAAAAGCAGACAGAGTGGAGAGATCACATTTATAACTTTTGAATGATGCGGATTTAATGCCTCTATTATTTCCTGAATTGAATGCAATACAATGTTTAATTGCAGCTTTACAAGACCCATGGCGAGGATAGCTGAGATCAGAAAAAATAGAATTTATGCGAACCAAAGGGACTGAAATTTAATCAATAAATAACTAGGTTAAGAAATCAAAGACTCTTATAAACGCTTATTATGACAATAAAAATTTGTAATTAAATTATACAGGGTTATGGTTTCAAGGCCAAGAAGGATACCAACATTCATAGATCGAGCAGCATGATTTTCGAATTTATCTTTTTTTGAATGCCAAAAAAAGCAGTAAAAAATTAAAGCCTATTCAGAAATCCCAACCTCTCAATATACATGAGGGAAAGATCTGTAGGCATGATGGAGTCCCTTGCTGGGGCTTCTATGTGGGGAGTTTCAAGCGTTGCGGCTAACCTCCTTTTTTCAATCACCACAATCCCGTACCTGGCACTGCTCTTTGTGAGAGTCATATTCTCTTCATTGATTTTGTTCATTTTCATCAAGCCAAGAATCAAAATTGGAGGCCTATTGGGAATCTCAATATTCGGGATAATAGGGCTTTTTGGTTCGCAGTTGACATACCTTGCTGCAATATATTACTCAAATGCAGCTACCGCGACTGTTCTGCAATATCTCTTTATGCCAATGGTTGTGATATATGATCTTTTAAGACGAAACAGAAAAGTTTCATTCGTACTGATAATATCCATCATCTTTTCATTTGCAGGTTTAATTCTCTTGACGATTAATTTCTCTTCAATCGGGAGTGTTTTAGTAGTCAGCCCGACTGCCTTGTTCTTTGGCCTGATGGCAGCAGTTAGCGCTGCTTTTTATACCATATATGCAAGACCCTTAATCAAAAAGCAGGGTTTTGAAGCCACGATAAGCCTGGGTTTCCTTATGGCATGCATTCCTGCGACATTTGTTGGTTTATATCCGTCTATAGAATATTTCAGAGCTTTATCAGCCCAACCTGCTGGATCAATCCTAATCATAGCGGGATTGATCGCTTTTATTATCGTAATTGGAACCGCA
>JAKBGP010000287.1 GCA_021833045.1 Thermoplasmata archaeon | reverse complement strand
TTTGTGATTTGAAAGGAAATTAACATAGTTGGACGTGTTCAAGTTTATTTAAAGGGGCCAGTGAAACAGCTTTCCACCGACTATCTTGATGAGTAGAGATAAGGTCCCCGATTTTACCCTTACCTGTTCTTGATATTTTTCCTTCTCTTTCGAGAATGGTCAGAGCAAATCCAATATGCGTCTTTAGAGTTTGAGGTTCATCTGGCTTTATTTGACTACTTTGCGAAAGTAGATTGTACGCTTCGTTCCCGCTGAGTCGCTTATCTGAAGCTTTTACTGAGTTGAGAACTTTAACAATTAAATCAGGAGGAGGAGTCAGTGGAGGTAAATCCGTTTTATTTTGTTCGGCACTATTTTTTTGGTTTCCGATGGATTGATTGCCCTTTTTCCATATTTTTTTTTACTCTGGTATTGGCGGCTGAGATGTTTAACTTAACCAGAACGTATCTTTCAGGATTCAATGGTTTGAGTGGACCTAAATGTCTCAGTACTTTAGTTTTGCCAACCTTTTTAACGGGGTCCCATAGGTATTCCACTTCCTGATCGTATTCTCTTCCCCTTATTTTCACTATCCTCGTTGACATCCTAAGTAGTTTTTAAATATAATTACATAATTTACCAATTGGTAAAAATATGTATTCTACTAAATTCCGTCCAATGAATGAGCGGGAAACAGTCACTACATTGACTGATAAACTACCAATTCTACTGCCAAACATGAATATAGAAGACATATCATTAGAAGTACCAATAGACAAGCGGAGTCGTGCTGATGTTATTGTTAAAGTTCGGATCGGGAACCTTAAAAAATACCTACTTATTAAGGTTAAATCCAGCGGAGAGCCAAGAATTGTTCAAAGTTCCATTTATCAACTCAAAAAATTGGTTGGACCTGATAAAGGAACATATCCCGTATTTGCCGCCCCTTACATTAGTGAGAGGTCAAGGGAAATTTTGGCTTCAGAAAACATCGGCTATATTGATTTAATAGGGGATGTATATCTGAAATTTGACTCAGTTCTCGTTGATCGCATAAGCAACGCCGAGAGAGAAACAGAAAGGCGTCTCAGTCGAGGTATATTTGCTAACAAAGCGACACGCATTATTAGAGCAATCCTTAATGCTCCGAATAACAGATGGAAGATCACAGAACTTGCCAATATATGCAGAATGAGCCCCGCTGGAGTTTACTTTGTCATAAACCAGCTTGAAGATAAAGGCTACATCTCACGGGAAAAGGACAAGAGTATTAAGGTTGTAGATTCGAAAAGACTTCTAAAGGATTGGGCATCAAACTGGACAGTTGAAAAAAGCAGATCAACTGCTTTTTTCTCTTTTGCAAAAAACCCGGAAGAGATAATATCAAAGGTCGTAAAGGCTGGAGATGAACTGAATTTAAAATTCGCATTCACAGGGATGGCCGGGGCCTCAATGGTATCACCATTTGTACGGTATAATGATGTATGGGTGTACATATCCGGAGACATAGATGATTTGGTGAAGAAACTTGACCTCAGACCAACAACTTCAGGAGCTAATATTAGGATTTTTGAACCCTATGACGAAGGCATCTTTATGGATTTTAGGGAGATCAGGGGGGCAAAAGTAGTCAGTGACATCCAACTGTATGTAGATCTTTTCACATATCCCGCCCGTGGGCAAGAGCAGGCAGAAAAGATTCTTGAGAAGAATATCAAGGTGGTTGCTGCATCTTGAAGACACGTTTTTCATCTGCTTTTGAAGATCAATTGATTGCTACATCTAAAGGTGCCCTCGTTGAGTTGATAAGAACGCTCAGGCCTTACAAAGAGGCAATCGTTTTGGTTGGAGGTTGGGTGCCATACTTGCTATTGGAATCTCATAAAGCCCCAGAAGACGCTTTTAGACATGTAGGTTCAATTGACATTGACCTTATTGTGGATCCTAATCGTGTAAGTGATGACGAATACCAAACAATTGTAGAACTAATAGGAGAAACTGGTTGGGAACAAGTGCCTGGTAAACTGTTCACCTTCGAAAGGAAGATTAGGGGAAAAGATGCTGTTGACAGGGATATAACTGTGGATTTTCTAACACCTCAACAAAAGAGCGAAGGAAGGGGACATCGTCATAGGGGAGTGCAATCTGATCTAAGGGCCCGCACTATGGTAGGGGCAGAATTGGGTTTACAGCATAATTTCTTGTACCGCATGAAAGGAGAGATGCCAAATGGTGTTGAGACGGAAATTGATTTTAAAATGCTTGATGTAGTTGGTTGTATAGGCACGAAGGGTATTGCGCTGGGAGATCGCTATAAACACAAAGATGCATATGACATAGTTTCTGTGCTAGATCATTACGGTAATGGGGTGAAGGAAGTAGCTGATGAATTTGCGCCCTTCTTAGAAGAATCACAGATCCAAGAATCCTTGACAAGATTGGGCAAGATGTTTTCAAACGAGAGATCAGAGGGTCCACTATTATATGCAGAGTTTTTGGAGCCGCTTGATAAAGAGGAAAGGGATGTTTTTGCGCAGAGAGGTTACAGGCTCGTTTCTGAATTCTTGGCAAAGCTGTGATTGCATGCCTGCTTATCAGACTGGAACTTGGAAAATCTATAATGGGAAACAATAAGTGGTTTTTCCACTTTTTTTAATAATAACATTTGGCAGACTAAAATCTGGATTGGTTATTATGGCAATAGGCTTTGTTGCAAAGTATGAATTTTTACAGAAGGCTGGGGAAGGGGTTGAGAGAATTCCATTTCTTGCTAGATGTTTCGCTGATTTCTCTGTACACTTCAATCCCTAATGCTCTTCCGGAATTCCAATGTGCATGTTCACATCTTCTCGCTTTAACAAGACCCGATCAACATCACGTGACTTGAAAGAGCGTGGAGGGCTTCTATATGTTCCGAAAATGCTGGAAGGGAGAGATGCCTAATTCTGTAGCAAGTAATATGCGTCAATATCTTTGCAGTACCATCAGTCTATTCGATACCCCAAACGGAATTATCTCTCCACGTTAGTCCTCAATCATTTTTCTCAGGACCATTCGTGCATGGAATCAGGTCTTTAATC
>JAKBGP010000286.1 GCA_021833045.1 Thermoplasmata archaeon | reverse complement strand
CATCCACTGCCAATGAGAACTGAATTTTCAATGTTCAGGTCAGGGAAATATTTCAGAATTCTACTTTTCAGGAACTCTGCGATCGGTTCTCCTTTATCTGACATTTCTAAACGCCCTTTTTATGTAATTCAAAAGCATAATCGCCGCTGCATGAAGAGGAGAATATATTTTCGATATCATTTAAGAGGTAAGAACATATAATGCAAAAAGGTTTAAGATTTGCCCATTAAATTCAGTAAAAAGCAGAGGTTTCATTTAGGAGACGTTTAAATTGAGATCAAAATCTCCAAGTTCAGAGCGATCGAAGGTTAAGAAAACCAAGGAATCAAATACAGATGGAAATAAGATCATGATCGAATCAAACAAAGGAATTAAAATCGTAGACGATCTGCTTTCCCTGAATACCATCAACGAAATACAGGAAAAAATTGATCTCATCCAGAAAGACCTCGATCTTGATGATCAGAGGGATAGCATAAAAGACAAAGAAGACCAGAAACACGTAACACTGGAGTTCTTCAAAATGTATCTCGGTAAGGCCAGCGCTTCATATACACCCGAAAGGGCAAAATATTATCTAAAATCTCTCAAGAAGGCGCTATCGGAGAAGAGAACAAATAAAATAAACGATATTAACCTCAATCAATGGAAGAATTATAATGATATCAGGACTGGCAGTCTCTGGATTTCTGACAGGAGGGTCAGCCCACCTGAAAATCTTGCCTGGTATTGGGGAAATTTCATACCAGAAATACCAAGACAATTTCTGATGCGGTATACAAAAGAAAACGACTGGGTACTTGATCCATTTGCCGGAAGCGGAACTACACTCTTTGAGGCAGCAAGGATGCGTAGAAACGCCATTGGAATTGAATTAAACAGTGATGTAGTGAGCAAAGTATCTGCTAAAACGAAGGAATTAGGCACCAAAAATGGTGTTGTGACGGAATTTAATCATGGAGATGCGATGAGCCTTGATTTCCGTCGTTTGCTTGGATCATATAATATAAAAAATGTACAGATTGTTTTCCTGCATCCCCCATACCACAATATTATAAGGTTCAGTGAAGACCCACAGGATCTCTCTAATAGATCAACAGTAGATGATTTTTTGAACGACCTTAAGAGAATCGGAGAGAAATCCTTTGACATTCTTGAAAAAGGGAGATTCCTGGTTCTTGTAATTGGTGACAAATATGAATCCGGGAACCTTGTCCCATTGGGTTTTCTGTCAATGAATGCAATGATGCAGGCAGGTTTCAGGATAAAGAGTATAGTTGTGAAGAACATAGAAAACAACAAGGGAAAACGGATGCAGGAAGATCTCTGGAGATTTCGGGCACTAGTAGGTGGTTTTTATATATTCAAGCATGAATATATATTCTTATTTCAAAAGTGAATATCTTAGGAATGTTCCTGCTGGAGTCATTTATTTATTGAATAATAGATTTCTTTAACATAAGAACACCCCCCAATCGGATGATAAGATAAAAATTTGAATTCCAAGGATCGAGATATAAAATTTTGATAAGCCTCGAATTTAAAATTAAGTAATGAGTAGGTGGGGAACTCTTCCTTTTATTAATCTCAAATTTATCAATTTAAACTATTAAAAAAGCGGTTTCAACAAAAATTTATTTAGGAGCACCTAATTTCAATTTAGAAAAATCACGAAAAATAAAAAAAATTTGCGGAATTACTTGAAATTCTTCGGGCCAGCATGGCTCGTAATGATGGCCGACATGGACGCAAGCAGTACTATAGGTGCGGCTGAGACCGGTGCAGTGTTCAAGTATGGTCTCGTATGGTTTCTAATCCTTCTTATAATACCACTTTACCTAGTACAGGAAACATCTGGCAGGATCGGGGTAGCAACAGAAAAAGGATTCGGCCAGGTTATACGCGATAACTATTCTCATAATATTGCTCTACTTACAACAATGCCGATGGTGTTCACTGATGTCATAACTTATATTATAGAGTATCTTGGGATTGCAATAGGGCTTTCTTTTTTTGGTGTTCCAATAATTTTTTCGCTTCCAATTTTTTATTTGATTCATCTCGCAGTTGTAATCCGGAGAAAGTATGGTCTAACCGAGTATATTCTAGTCGCTGTATCAGCCTCCCTTATAGTTGCTTTTTTAGCAACTCTTATGGTTAGGGGAATTAAACCTTACAACCCTGTCTATCTTGTTCCTTCGTCAGGCTTTCTATTCATACTTGCTGTGAATGTTGGTGCAGTCATTATGCCCTTTATGCTCTTCTTCCAGGCATCTGCAACTGCGGAAAAGATCTCTCATATCAGAAAGGAAAATCCGGATAAAGAAATTGCTGGAGGTGTTGCCAACGAAAAACATTCAAAATTCAAGAGAATTGCTCTTAAATCGATGAGGATCGAAACCTTGTTTGGAGCAATTGTTTCCGAAATGCTGATGGTTGTGGTGGAAATGTCCATGAGTGGAATGGGTCCGAATATGAACTTTGCATCAATTCCACAACTTTCCAAGGGGCTCTCGGCAATAGCTGGAGTTTATTCCCCGTATCTTTTTGGAATAGGCCTAATAGGGGCTGCGTTTCTTGCCCTCGTGGTGATCTCGTTAGGAAGTGCATGGGGATTCATGGAAGCTATCGGAATCAAAAGAGAAAAATCATCAACTGTTTATATCCTTGAAAGTTTTCCAGCAGTCATAATAGCGCTAGTCATACCAGCAACACAATTAATAAACAGTGTCCTCGACTTGCTTGTGGTATTCGTGTTTGTCCTGATAGGGCCTGGAATACTTATGGGTATGATAGCCAGAAATAAGGCAATAATGCATGATTATTCCACTTCACAAAGAGGTCAGGTAGCTTACTGGACAAGCATAATATTTGTAATAATTTTTGGGATTCTGGCGTTAATTTGACCAATAGCAACAGAGGAAAGCTCGCATTTAAAAATTTGGTAATGGGGCCGGTCGGGTTTGAACCGACGGCCACCTGGTTATGAGCCAGGCGCTCTGCCAGGCTGAGCTACGGCCCCTCGCCGCTGGTCGGGATCGAACCGACGACCGCCCGGTTAACAGCCGGGTGCT
>JAKBGP010000031.1 GCA_021833045.1 Thermoplasmata archaeon | reverse complement strand
AGATATGCCAGAAAAATTTAGAGAACGATAATACTTTCCACGTAAAGTGTCATCAGCGTAATAAACAGAACGGGAATACCTACAATAAGTCCCAGTTTCATATATTCAATCGTATTTATCTTTATCTTGGCCTTTCGATCCAGCATATATAGCCATACGAGAGTCGCCAGAGATCCTATGGGTGTAAATTTTGGCCCTATGTCATTGCCTACTGCATTTGTCAGTAGAATTATTCCAGATATGTGAAGGTGCTGTAGTGTAAGATCACCCAGCAATACTGAAGGAAGATTATTCATTATAGAGGCTGTGAGTGCAAACAGGAATCCGGTCATAACAAAATTCATACCAAAGGGGAATGATTGAAAGTACCCTACTGCCTTTGCCATGTAAAAAACCATCCCATTTGTTGCAAGTGCATAGACCACTATGTACATTCCAAGAGAGAAAAGGATAATCTGCCATGGGGCTTCTTTCACAGGCTTTACATAATCTATTTTTCCGTTTTTCCTAGCAAGTAGCAACATGAAAACTGCTGCCGGCATGGCAACTATTGAGACTGGAATATTATAGATTCCACCTACTGAATATAGTACCACAAGACTAATGATTACTGGAAAGAAAAGTTTAAAAATTACAGGATCTTTGATATCCTCATTCCTGAACTCAACTTTTTTTGGGATTTTAACGGGTATTGACTTTCTGAAATAAATTAAAAGAAATAGGAGGCTCACAATAATGCTCACCAGATCGGGGACTATCATTACCTCCATATAAGGAAAGAAATCTATTCCAAAATATGTGGCTGCTATAATATTTACAAGATTACTAACCAGAAATGGGATACTGGCAGAGTCAGCTATGAAGCCAACTGCCATTATATAAGCGAATATAGCTTTCTTATCAAGACCTATCCTGTACAGAAGGGCCACTATCACCGGGGTTAAAACGAGGGCCGTACCATCGTTGGCAAAAAAGGCTGAAATAAAAGATCCCACCAGGATTACTAGTATGAATAATCTCTTTCCCGATCCACCTGAATAATTGAGTATCTTTGTCGCAAGATATTCGAAAACCCCTGCTTCATCAAATACCAGTGCTATAATCACGACGGATACAAATGTCAGGGTTGCGTTCCAGACAATCGATACAACATTTAAGAAATCCACAAATGTTGTGAAACCAGCTAAAACTGTTATTATTGCTCCGATTGATGCTGAGTATCCAATTTGAATTCCCTTTGGCTTCTTAATTACAAGACTTAGGGTAAATATGAAAATTCCAAGACTTATGATGAAATCAACTAAGTTCACTTGACAGTTCCCCGACCTTTTTAATGATTTGATCCCTAATGCTCCTTACCTCTTCCAGAGATTTTCCCTTAGGGTCCTCTAATTCCCAGTCTACCATTTTTTTCTTAAGTCCAGCAACCAAAGGAGCTGGACATGAGTCTTCTGCTGAACATCCCATTATGATCACCATATCGGCCCATTGAAGCATTTCTGCATCCATCTTTTTCGGGAGGGTTAAATTAATATGAATTCCAAGTTCTTCCATTACCTCAATTGCCAACGGGTTAATACTAGTCCCGGGCAATGTTCCTGCACTTTTGCAAGTTAATCCAATATGATTTCCATAGGCCTCAGCCATTTTGCTTCTGGCTGAATTCTCAACACACAGGAAAAGTATTCGGTTTTTATTCATTTAATGAACCTTTCAAAATTTTAGATCCTATTGCACTGGTTTTGTAATAAATCCACCTTCCATCTTTTCTTCTGTTCAACAACCCACTTCTAAAAAGTTCTTTTATTTCATTTGATACAGTTGGCTGTGGTGAATCGGTTATGGCTGAAATATCACATACACATAACTCCATTTTTTCAAGCAAATGGATAAGCAAGAGTCTTTTTCCATCGGACAATGCTCTGAACATCATTTCTTCCGTACGAATATTTGAGACAAACTTATTTTCAGATACAAATTGCCTAAGCTCCAGAAGTTTCTCTTGGTCAATTTTTCTACAAGTTTCAACATTCATATATTCTGATATATAAATGTGTTACTTAAAATTGACTATATATTTTATGGATGGATATGCCCAGATGTGACCACAAATTTTAAAATTCCTTCGGTTTTCCGAAAAGGGTTTAATTCCTAAGATTCTAGCCTTCCAAATTGGATTTCCCCTAATAGATAGAATATGATAGTCCAAATCAAGCTAGCTGTAAAAACTTCTATGAATGTAAAACCTACTGTATTTGCGTTTATACTTAATTTCTGAAAAGCATTTATAGGGCTAATGATAGAGATATAAGTTATATTTGGAGTGAGGAGTAAGTCACTCCTAATAGTGCTGAAAGGAACTAACCTCGTAAAGAACAAAGATATTCTACTAAAACCGTAGAAAAGGAATAGAATGAGAGTCAGTGGATAAATGAGCTGTTTGGCCTTGTTTTTCGTTCCGCTAATAAGAAAAAAAGTTAGGGATGAAGCTGACATGCCAACCATGAAAAGATCGCTAAAAACATAAAGAGAACCAAATTTTGTCAAAAATGTTCCAAGGAGATATATTGATGACAGATAGGATGTTAGGAATGTCGCCAAAACTGCAAGGAAATTTGCTGTTGCTAAAGCCAGGTATTTACCAGCATAAATATTCCATCTCTTCACGGGTAGAGAGAGAATAAAATCAGTTTGACCATCGCTTACGGGAAAACCTACTATAAATATTATTGTAAGAGCCTCAAATAAAATTAGAAACAGGGATAACACAGTAGATATCTCTCCAATGAATTCTGAATTCACTGTACCTTCTGATGGAAGTATGTAGAACAACTGATATGTTTTATTATTGATCTTATCTGTGCCGTTACTTATTCCATAATCTCTAGGTATGGATAGATGAGACGTTACCCATGATCCATTTACGCGATGTTCTAGTAATCCCCATGCATTTCCGTGGGTAAAATTATATGAGATAGATAATGTCTCGTGAGTAAAACCCCCACTCTCCCCTAGATTTATGATTTTACCATTAGAGAGGAGAAGACGATAATCCATTGTTTTTGTATATTCAGGGAATACATTTACATTAATTATTTCAAGAGATCCCTTGTACGCCAATGCACAATCATAAACTGGAAAGTAATAAGTAGTGTTTACTGGTGTAGAATTTACCGGCACAATAATTTCTGGCTCAGAGCCGTATTTTGCAATTGGTGAAAAGACACGATAAGCTTTATTAGATCGAAACGAAGTAAATGCATATCCATTCTTTATTGTAAAATTAAGACGGTGAATAATGCTGCCCGAAGTGAAATTGCAGTTTGCCTTATCTGTTGGACCAACCTCAAGGAAACACTTCTCATTATTGAATGGAATCCCGCTAGTCGCATGATAATAATATATGCCAAAGTTATATGTACCATTTTCGTAATCATAAGTAATAAAACCTCTTTCCTGCGCCCCGATGGATTTCTTATTTTTTGGAGAGTAAGCAAAGGCAGTAATAGACATTATTATAATTATAAAAATAATCATTGCAATGAAGCTTTTTTTTCGGACTGTGTTGATAAAAGTATTTATTATCTTGTTTTTGCACCTCTTTCCCTTAAATGAAATTCCATTCATTCCTTTTTTGACCAAATAATAACGCCTCCAACTGAAAATATAACAATCCAAAAAATTATTGAAACTATCACTTTTTGATTGTCTGGTAAGCAAAGAGAGTGAACTGGAGAACCCTGATAGGAAAAGAAGATGCGATAGTACTCAAAAGGGTTGAAAAATTCAAAGTTTAGTACTTCTGAATAATAAACGAGGAAACTAGAAACTAAGCGATCATAGACATAGTAAGTAAATAAAGTTATTACTATCGGCAATGATATTATTTTAATAAGACTCTTTGATATTGAAGTTATAAAAAAGGATAGGGATACACCAAACATGCCCAAAAGGAGTATGGGAATAAAAACCTGAGCAATTCCGGAGTTGTTTGTAAAGAAAGAGTTTAAAATAGTATTCGTTAAATATGAGGATAAAAGTACTGTCAAAGTAAATATCCCTGTGACAAATAACAGAGAGATGTACTTCCCAAGGAAAATTTGCCATTTCTTTATTGGCATAGAGTTGGCAAACTCTATTTCCCCGTTAGTTTTTTGAAACCCGAATGCAACTGTGGAAATTATGGAGCAAAAAATGACCAAAATTAGAGAAAATTGTCCAGAAAATTGCATTCCAAGGTTATCAGTAATTATGGTAACTGAGGGGTATGAATAGAAATAGATTGGGTATTGTGTAGAGTGTAAAGATGAGGTTGTCCATGTGCCATTTACCTTTTTCTCAAGCTCTCCGGTTACAACACATCGTGCAGTTAATTCTGAGCTGGATAGTAATGGACCTGAAGCATGATTATTCTTAAGTTGCTCCTTTGTTGGCACCGGAATTGATATAACTCTGTGTTCAAACCCGCCTAATAACCCGAGATTAAGAGTTACATTGTCCGATTCAACAAGCCGATATTCATAGTATGAGGTTGGTTTATAATTATAAACATTGTTTACCAATAGGAGAAAGCCAATGTTTGTATTATTCCCATCATAAACGGATTGGTAAGAGATGTTATTGTTAGAAATATTCCCATTTATAGGGCTCAATGTCCCTCCTGTGCTTCCCAAATTATTAAATGATACGTGGCAACACCAATATTTGTCAGATTTAAAAGAAATATTTGCATATCCACTTGAGTTAGTTGTAAAATTGATTGTAATAGTCCTCTTTCCTGAAAGGCTTTGGTTTTTTATCAGAAGGTCGGGGGTTAGTCTGACATGTCCTTTTAAACCTGACAAAGGCTTACCGCAGTTTGAGGAGTATGCGTGAATTCCGAAGTAGTAAGTCTGATTGTGATAAGTAGTACAGGATTCACAATAATTTGCAGCATTTATGCTCTCACTTGTTTTTTGGGTTCCAGAGATGCTAAACACAGTTAGAAAAATCATAAAAAATATGATTGACATAAGAAATATCTTCTTTCTAAAAGTGTTTTTAATTACTGACACAATTCTATTCGCTGATCTTCCTTTTGAAATACTCCTCCACCTCCTCTTTTCTTTCACTGAGAGAAATGACATCCAATTGTATTTTATTTAGTGATTCTGCAACCTTGAAGGAACTGCCCTTTTTTCCTGAATAGTTTTTGATTGTTGCTTTTCCATACCTTTTACTTTCTTCAATTGATAATTCCACATCTCCAAAGGCAGACAATATGTTGACGATATTTTCATTATCAATTTCATTTTTACAGTAGAATGAGACTTCCACCGTTACTTTATTCACTATGTCATCTACCATTACATTGTCTAAGATCTTTCCCTTATTAATGATGATGAGTCTGTCACATAGTTCGGATATTTCCGGAAGTATGTGTGTGGAGAGAAGTACGCTCTTCCCTTCTTTTTTAAGATTCCTTATGGTGTCCTTGAGAAAGAATACTCCAGATGGATCAAGACCATTGAATGTTTCATCTAACAGGTAGTTCTTAGAATCCATGAATATTCCTATGGCAATATGCATCCTTTTCCTCATGCCGTTTGACATGTTTCCGATTCTGATGTTTGCCTTGGTATCTAAGGACACAGCCTTCATGGCTTTTTGCATTCTCTCAATGATCTCGGCTCTTCTCATACTCAAATAAGTACCGACTTCCATGAAAATGCTTTTGGGTTTTTCCATATTATCCAATAGGGAGTTCTCCGGAACCCATGCAACTGCACCATTAATCCTTATTTTATCTTTTCTTACAGACATACCGTCAATAAGAACATCTCCTTGACTGGGGTTAATGACCCCACAGGCTATTTTCATTGATGTGGTTTTGCCAGCACCATTCAATCCTGCAAAACCTACCACTTCTCCTTCTTTAACAGTAAAGTCCACCTGATCCAAAGCTTTAAACTTTCCGAAATTCTTTGATACATCCTGGAATTCAATGGACATATGCAGGAATTACAACTAATGTACTTAAATGTTGCTAAGTATTTATTAAAACGGTATATATATAGTGGTTTGTGTATTATATTTTATGGACGAACAGAAAAAAACCTTGAGAAAGTTATTCTTTCTATTGCAATAGTGTTTTTGTTTGTTGCGATGGGAGGTATTAATGTTATGAGCGATAGACCTGGAAGTGCTGTTCCGAGACAGCATTATAAAATCGAAGCCAAAAATGTTGTCATGGGAGGACTAGCTGATAAGGGAAATATAACGATGGACAATTTAGTAACAACTTATAATTGGGCAGGATATTGCTTCTTTGATGCGAAACCTTGGTACTATTTCACATCCACGCCGTATGAAATTGACTGGGTATCGGAATATATACATGTGCCAACTACTTCACCGCCTCCCGCAACTGATACTGAACCTTCTTTGATAACTATGTGGGATGCCCTTTCATCCAATTCACAGGGTGATAATATGTACCAAGCAGGAATTCAGATAGACCCATACAATGGTTGTGTCTCTGTTGTTTGTGAACATTTTGCGGAAGGTGTGCCGGGGCATGAAAAAATATATGACTATGCCTCACATAACAAGAAGCCTGTGCTTGAAGGACAAAATTTGTATATATATCTTGTGCATAATCAAAACAAATTCACATTTGAAATCAGCGATATAAGTAATGGATGCGTGTATGAAAATAATACCACAATAACAAGAACCCCATTAACTCCGAGATTTTTCTTGTCGGTAATTGAAACTCCAACAATCAACGAAGTGAATGGCGAGTATCGCTACTTTTCTGTACCTCCATTTACAACTTTCGTTGTAAATAGTTTGGTTTATCAATCCAACGAAAAAATTACTGGAGCAAGTTCATACAATTCTGGCAGTTATGGAAAATATACATTGAGGCAGTCAGGCAGCATATCGCAAAATATAAAGACAAGTTTTAGCACAGCTTGCAGTCCAGATGGTGGTTATTCCGTTCAGTACTGTAGCTCAGATTATACTTAAAATTATAATTCCCCATTATTTTTATAAAATTTATTCTTTTTATGCAGTTCCTTGATGGAAGACCTTAGTATCACTTAATGAAAATTTCTGAATGTGTTAAATCATAGATAGATATTAAATTTATAAAATACAAACTGGTGCAACCAATGTTGATAAATGTATACCTAGGACGAAAGAGTGCAATTGTGAGTAAATCGCTTGATGTACTTTCAATGAAGGGAAATAAAAAGCCCTTTATAGAGGATTATTCTTCAATGGAGATTCATCTTCACCAAGATGTTCACATGTAATTTTCAAATGGTTAGATAATCAGACAAAGATAGAAAATTTATCAGAAGGGAAGGTTGAACCCACAGTTCAAAAGGAATTACTGCTTGTGATGACTAACTCAATCTAAATTATTATGTCGCAGCGAATAAATCAAACATTCCGAACATCCACTATGTTCTCCAATGGAACTTAGGATGTAAAGCATTTACACACACCATCTCCGAAAAATATAATTGCTATTGAATATAATGTTACAATATGCTTGGATGTCAACTATGGCGATCCCGTTAAAAATGTAAAACCAGAAATGACTCTTTTACTGCCTGAATGTTTCTACAATCTTAGAAATGATTTGGCAAAAAAGGGGAATCACCTAGAGTTTTTTTCAGAATGCACCAGTAGCTTATTTTTACATTAAAATTTTGTTACGTAACCTGTAGTCTCCAACTAATAATTTAAAACTGAATTCTTATATTTTGAACTTAACAATGATTACCTAAGTCTGAAGTTCTAATCAAACAAACGTAATCCTTTTCAGTTTAAGCTACATATATCCATATCTTCAAATTATAGGGATTTGATTAGGGATATCTCACCTTCAAAGAGGGTTAAATTGTTGGCTCTGAACCCATAGTAAAAATAATATCAGAAATTTCATAAAGCGCTGGGAGGGAGATTCGAACTCCCGAGCTACAGGAGCACAAGCTTTCCAGACTTGCGCCTTACCAGGCTAGGCTATCCCAGCTTGTACCTCAATTGTTTTAACATATTTATTACTTTAGAGAATTAAGTTGAGGGCTATAGATAACATATATGGCATTGTATTTATATATCCTTAGGTTATGATATAATGGTGATTACATGACTCAATTAAAAATTAAAAAAATCCTTTGTACAGTCGACTTTTCTGATGAGTCAAAAAAGGCATTGGACTTTGCTTATTCGCTATCTTCCCAGATTCCTGGGTGTGAACTGGTTGTTATAAGTGTGTTAAGGCCCATACCCACCCCGATAGGAGATTTTACCGGCGCAAACGAGACGTTAATCGATGATGATCAGGATAACCTGAAGGCAGTGAGTGAAAGACTCAACACTCTGGTCCATGACACCAAGGGAGACTGTATGGCAAAGATTACAGATAAGGCTGTACTTGGAAACCCAGTTGATGAAATACTCAGGAACATAAATGAGGAAAAACCTGATCTTGTAGTGATGGGTAATAAGAAACACGGATTCAGGAGAGGTATTTTTACCGGTTCAGTTTCTGAGAGAGTATCTGCTGATTCTCCTGTATCTGTGTTGATTGTAAGGTAAGATCCACTCCCTGTCTAGAAATGGCAGGTGTAAATATCTTAATTTGCACGAAGAGGCAAAGGTGGCTTTATGTTACATATTTAATCATTTGATTTCCTGAAATGTGGAGAACTGAATATAAATTCTTGGAAGTTTAACTATTGTTGACTTTTCTTCGAATCAAGGAATGATTGGTGAATGATTTACTTCACTTATTTTTTTCTCTTATATCATTCTTTGTCTTCCCGTGAATGGTTCATATTCTCAATGAACGATCACTTAATGAGTCCGAAATACTTCTTGATCAGCACTAATGAAACTATTCTGAGTGCATATTAATCACAGAAGTTTTAAAAACTTTTCATTAAAAAAATTAGTTTCCCATTAGATGTGTGTATATTTTTAGGAATTAATAGATTCATATTACTTCATTCAAGCAACTGTGGGTGTTATAAAACAATATAAGCTTTTGAAATGCTTTTAATTGAGTTTGCAATATCAATATATGTCAAGAATTGAAAGGGATGTAATAGGTGAAGTAAAGATTGAAGATAATGAATATTACGGAATAAACACGTTCCGTGCAATGAATAACTTCCAAATTTCTGGAATCGTTGAGGATAGAGATCATATAAGGTCAATGACAATTGTGAAGAGATCTGCTGCAATTGCCAACAACAAACTTAAAGCTCTTCCTGATGATAAAAAGGAGTATATTGTAAAGGCTGCCGATGAGGTACTATCAGGCAAATATGACTCACAGTTTGTAATTGACGTTTATCAGGCTGGAGCTGGAACTTCATTCAACATGAATGCAAATGAGGTTATAGCAAACGTTGCATTGGAGTTGTGGGGGAAGAAAAAGGGAGAATATCAGTATCTTCATCCTAACGATCACGTTAACATGAGTCAATCAACAAACGACTCCTATCCTACCATGATGAGGATCAGTGCCATAATGAAGGCTGAAAGATATATTGATGAAATCAAGAATCTTATAAAATCAATGGAAAAAAAGGCCGAACAGTTTAAGAACAGCAAGAAACCAGGAAGAACGCATCTTCAGGACGCGGCCCCTGTTACACTTGGAATGGAATTTTCTGCATACGCCTACACGTTGAAGAAAAACCTGAAGGATTTTGAGAATGCCATAGATTTTGTTCTTGAACTGAACATCGGTGGCACCGCAACCGGTACCGGTATAAATACACCAAAAGGATACAAAGAGGAGATTGTTAAAGAAATATCGAGTTTCACTGGATTCAACTTCAGACCAAGCGATAATTTACCTGGAATAATGGAATTCCAGTCTGATTTTGCAAGGATGATGAATGCCATAGCGGTTAATGCTCTTGATATAAACAAAATGGCGAATGATATAAGATTAATGTATTCCGGACCTGGGGCAGGACTTCATGAGATATTTATTCCCGCAGTACAGCAGGGATCTTCCATTATGCCTGGAAAGATAAACCCTTCAATAGCAGAGGCAATGAACATGATTTGCCATTCAACCATAGGAGCCCAACAGGCACTGAATCTGTCAGTTCAGGCGGGACAGCTCGAACTTAACGTGATGATGCCAAACATTGACTATGAACTATCAAGGTCCCTTGATATAATGACAAACGGAATGAAGATGTTCAGAACATTGCTGATTGATGGTATAAATGTGAACGAAGAGGCATGTAATGAACATCTCTCAAAAAGTTTCGGATCAGCAGCACTGTTGAACCCCGTTCTTGGATACGATACTGTAGCAAAAGTGGTCAGAGAGGCTCTTGATACACACAAGTCAATAAAGGAAGTAGCATTAAAAACGGGAAAGATAACTGAGGAACAGTACACAAAGATAATGACAGGAAAGTGATTCTAAAGAATTTGGAATTTATCATTTTCTCCCAAATTCTCCGAATTCCCTATTTTTTTAGTTTCAGAAGGTAGTTCATGTATACATGGTTTTTAGGCTGATACGTTTTCATTTCCACAGTTTCAAAATGAGTTCCTTTCAGTAAATCCCTGATCTTGTCCTCTGTGTACATCTCAAAATATCTTACATAATTTGAATCGCCCATTTTTCTTTCTTCGTTTCTTTCTCCCCTGATTAAACCGAGTAACATAACTGTCCCTTCATTCATGCTTTCAGATAATTTCATGAGAAGTTTCCTTGATTCTTCAAAAGAGATGTGTATCAACGAAGAATACGCCCAAACTCCATCATATCCAGACATATCCAGTTTAAGGTCTCTCAAATCAGAAATTATGGTTGTGAATCCTTTCTTACGTGTCTGTTCCGCCATTTTAGCCGATGCGTCTACACATAATACATCCAGTCCTACTTCTCTTAGAAGAACAGCATCTCTGCCGGGACCGCTTCCAAGATCAACAACCCTACTGCCTTTTAAATTACTCTTAAAGTCTTGAATTATGTCTTTAGGAAACCCATCCCAGAAATCAGCCGTTTCAGCATCGTATACCTCACTATATATATCGTATGCCTTAATGGTTCTATCATCTTTCTTTTGCATTATATTTGATCCTAAGTGGAAATTAGAAATATATATTTTAAAATGACCTTCTATTTCTTTCTCTCCATTGTATATTAGAATTTCGTGCTCTGCGATAATATTAAATCTATTAGTCTTATCCCATAAAATATGAAAGCAGTAAAGGCAAATTTACTCTATGACGGAAGGTCATCGCAAAAAGATGTGTATATTGAATTTGATGGTACCACAATAAGAAATATTTCACAGAAGAAGCCTGAGTGTGATATTGTTGCAGAGGGCATAGTTACGCCTGCCTTCATAGATCCACACAGCCATATAGGGCTTGACAGGGCAGGAGAACCAGGATCAGAAAGTGAAGCGAATGATAAGCTTGACTCAATGATTCCACTGGGAAGAGCTGTTGATGGCGTATACATGGATGATCATGCATTTAGAGAATCTGTTGAGAGTGGTGTTTTGTACTCTGTTGTACTTCCAGGAAGCGGAAATATTATAGGTGGAATGGGGTCACTCATAAGAAATTTTTCTTCCAATATAAAAGATGCACTGGTAACTGATATTGGGGTTAAGATGGCACTTGGATACAACCCGAGAAGCACCACTGAATGGAAGGGAAAGAGACCAACCACAAGAATGGGTGTAGGTGCTATCATAAGAGAAAAATTCACCATGGCACAGAAAGCATCAAACCTTCTGGATAGTGGAAAGAAGACCCTGGATGAAATTGATGTGGAGACGGAATTCCTCATAAAACTAATAAAGGGGGAATATAGAATTATGTGCCATCTTCATAAGGAAGATGATGCCCTGTTCTTAATGTCACTCGTTGATAAATTCGGGATTAAACCAATAATTAATCACGGAATGGATTTTCACAGCAAAGATATTTTTGACGAAATAAAGAGGAGGGACCTTTCTCTGGTTTATGGTCCACTTGATTCCCATCCGTATAAGGTAGAATTAAAGCATGAATCCTGGAGAAATGTTGGACTTGTACAGAATTCTGGTGTAAGGTTCTCTCTTATATCAGATCATCCAGTTATACTCCAGAGAACACTCTTCCTAACTACCAGACATTTCATGAGATTTGGTGCCACTAAAGAACAGTGCATTTCCTATGTCTCATCTCGCCCGGCAGAGATTCTAGGTCTTAAGGACCTCGGAACTGTTGAAAAGGGCAAGCTTGCTTCATTTTCCGTGTGGAACAAGGATCCATTTGAACTGGACGCCTATCCGAAATTTGTATTTGGTGAGGGGAAACTTGTTCATGAAGAGAACTGAAACTGTGTTTGTAAATAGTTTCATAAAACACTTTTTAAAAATAAAAACTTTTAACGGTAATCAAAATTCCCATAAATAGATGTCAAGGAAGATTTATGTTGAATCGTATGGCTGCACTCAGGAAAAATCTGAGACAGGACTATATGTCAACAAAATAATGGGAGATGGAGACAAAATAACACAGGATCCTGAGGATGCGGATCTGAGGGTAATAGGAACCTGCGTTGTTATTAAAAAAACAGAAAATAAGATGCTGGAGAGAATCGGTTATCTTTCAGAACTTGGACAGACTACAGTTATTGGGTGTTTGCCTCCCATATCATCTGGTACTCTTATAGAAAAAAATGTGAATGTAATCAGTCAAAGTGAGTTCAGATCCCTATACAAGGGAGATATGGACGATATAGAGATAAAAGAACCTTCGATTCTTGATGGAGTACCAATTAACCAGGGCTGCACAGGGAATTGCAATTTTTGTATTTCAAGGGTGGCAAGAGGTAAACTCCTTTCAAGAGTTCCTGATAAGATATGCAATCAAATAGGAATGATACTTGAAAGAGGAAAAAGAGAGATAAGAATAAGTTCCCTTGATACCGCAGCATATGGTAAGGATATTGGTATAAGGCTTCCAGATCTAATTAAAAAGATTGCCTCCATTGATTCTTTTTTCAAATTGAGAGTAGGAATGATGGAACCAAAAAATACTGAGGAAATACTTGATGATCTTATCAGAGCATACAGGAACGAGAAGGTATTCAAATTTCTACATTTACCAGTACAGGATGGGGATGATCGTATCCTTGAACTAATGAACAGGGAATATTCCGTAAGTTCTTATTATAACATAAATGAAAAATTTAGAAACGCGTTTAAAGATGGGGTTTTTTCTACAGACATAATCGTTGGCTACCCTGGTAGTGATGAGGAATCTTTCCAGAGGACGTGTGAATTGCTTTACAAAAGTCGACCAGATATAGTTAATATTACAACCTTTTCTCCCAGACAGTATACAAGAGATTTTAATAAGAAGATGCCCCAGTCGAATCTCATAAAGAAATGGAGTGCGGAATATACAAGGATTCATAAGGAAATTTTAAATGAAAATCAATCGAGGTTCGTTGAAAGAGAAATTAGTATATTCATCACCGAGCAGGGAAAGACAGGAACTGTTATTGGTAGAGATGAATCTTACAGACCTGTTGTGGTGAAGAATGAAATACCTCTTTACTCCATGGTAGATGTTGAAATTGTTGAAACAGGACCCACATATTTAATAGGAAAACAACTCAGGGCATAGTATCGACATTAACTATCTCATCCATGATATATTTCCCATTTCCTTTCTTCTTGAATATCATGTTGAATTCCTGTGCTGTTAGAATGGGACTCTTGTATCTTTCAAAGTCATCTGTTGCAACTCTTGGACACCCTGTGAAGATTATGCAGTCTGCCATCATGTTTTCAAATTCAACTGGCGATGATTCGTTAGAGTATGCAAGTACTGCACTTTTACCCATGTCCTGAATTTCTTTTATCATTTTTTCTGCAAGTTTCATTCTGTACTGACCAACCTTTGTGTCTACAGCTACTACGAATTTTTTAGCCTCAAGCGCCCTTGCCATATTGGCATATCTTCTTCTTATGTGCCGCTCAGCCTCACTTTTCATTGATCTGAGCCTGAACGGTTCACTCATATCCAGTATAAATACCTCCTTTTCAACAGATAGTTGTGCCCCAAGAGCATGAAATACCCCTGTGGATACAATAATATGACAATCATTCCTGCTTTCCTGATCGTGTAGTGGGCTAAAGTTACAGCCAAGTAACTGCCCATCATATTTCAATCTGCTATCGTGCTTTCCCATGCTTACATTGTATCCCTTTTCCTTAAGGAATTTAGAAAGTTCTTCTGCACTTTGTCTATACTGTATGGAATATGCCAGACTTATATTCTTATAATTATTGCGTTCTAATTCTGTCAGATCAAGATCGTTAAAGCTTCTATGATCCTCGTTTATGTATTCCTCGAAAATCACTGGTACCTTATAATTTACATTTGGAATCTCTGTATGACCCAGTTGAACTACTGCATCCACGTTCTTCCATTCATCCATAGTCCCTGTGTCACAGGCACCGTAGAAACCAGAGGAACTAACAATTACATTGAAATTCTTCGAAAGTTCATTGAAGTAATCGAAGACATGGGGTTTTAATCCGTCAGGTAACTGCAATAATATTCTTTTTGCCTTTATTTCTTTTAATCTCTCTATGACCCTTCCTGGGTCCATGTATGCCAATAGAAAGATATCTGATCAGGGTTTAATGCTTTTTCTCATAATTTTTTTCATATCCAGAACTTTACCTTCCTGAATAACTGTAACCTGTGTGTTTGTCCAGTCGTAAAACATGTCTCTTATCTCCCCTGCAGAAATAATAAGAAGATCTGCGTCTGCTCCATGATTTAAATTTCCCTTGACACCATCAAGTCCCAGAGAATGGGCCGGAATGGTGGTTAAACCATTTAACAATGCCTCCGGACTCATAGAGCAGTTACGTATGGCAAGATTTCCATGAAACTTGATATCAGTAACTGGATTGAGTGGTGATATATCAGAAGCGACTGCAACTGGAATATGCCTGTTTATCCAATCCCTGCTGTCAACATATTTCTCACCCAGTGAGAATGCTGTCCCCGGTAGAATTGTAGCCACTATATCCTTACCTTTTATCCTTTCCATATTTTCTGTGGATGTGTGAAGGAGGTGATCCACTGATTTTAGCAAGAATTTATCCGCTAGATCAAGTGCACCCACATCCTTAATTTCATCGGCATGAATCCTGAGTGCCATACCAAGCTCACTGGCCCTCTTGAAAAAATTAAAAGTTTCTTCTTTCGTGAATGCTCCATCATCACAAAAAGAGTCAACGAAATCTGCCCTTTTATAAAGTTCAGGAAGT
>JAKBGP010000030.1 GCA_021833045.1 Thermoplasmata archaeon | reverse complement strand
AAAGGGTGAGTTAAGGATTAATTGTATCTCCTTCTAATGGTGGAGATAGTATAATTCTTCCAAAAAAATGCAAAGTACTTGAGATCATGGATTATAAGAAACCAATAAGCATGAGTAGACTCGTATCAAAAATAAAAAAAATTCAAGGGGACCCGGTCATAGTTATTTACGGGCCAACCGCATTTGGGAACAAAAGTCTCTCAAATTTAGTCGGAATGCTTCTTCCACTTCTCATCAGTAAAATAGCACATAAAAATGTTAAGATCATAAACCAAGGTAGCGTATACACTCACGATGCAGAATCACTTGGGTACAACACGCTTTTTGACAAATTGAGAAAGGGCTCAGTTGGGATAATCGAAAAATTTGTGTATGCAAGAATTAAAACGTATTTTCAACTTGATTATTATGGAAATTTGGTTTCAAAAAAAATTGGAAAAAAATGCGTTGCAGGCGTGATAAAGAGCGACTATATAGATCCAATCGCCACCTTAAGCATTAATGGAATGGATAGTCTTGAACATATTTCCAGAAACAAAAAAGGTGCTAAAATAAATATACTTTTGCACGGATTCTGGGGTCCCCAGAAAGATCCAAAAGTTGCACTTGAAGCAATAAGTAAATTGAAAAAAAATTATTTGAATATATGTTTAACAGTTAGCGGTGGAATAAATAACCACTTTCCAGGATACGAAGTGCATTTTAATAATTTATTACTAAAATACGATTGTATTATTGATAAATATCTAGGGTACGTTAATGAAAAAGACCTTGTGTCGTTATTCCTCAATAATGAGATAGTATTGATGCCTTACAGGGTGTCAGGTGGGCAATCCGGAGTGCTTGAAATGGCTTCATTTTTTGAGAACATAGTTGTTTGCACAGATCTTCCAGAATTCAGAGAGGAGAGAAAAAGCGACCTGATCATTTTGACTGATTTGTCAAATTTTGATCAATCCATCCAAATGGCCATTGAAAGAATAGATCAGATTCCTCAAACTATTTCTGTAAGTGATAAAATAAATCTGGTCATTAAAAATATAACTGATTTCCTACTTGATTAAGTTGAATTAGATTCCTCGTCATCAAGAATTTCACTACCAACAAAAAGTTTTGTTAACTTTTCCATAAAAGGGTGATTTTTGGTAACTATTGAATATATCAAACATCTAGCTTCTGAGGTAAATGGTCTATTAATTATTGAACACATCATATACACTATTAAACCGATTACTATAGAAAAAATTAGTGCATAAAAATCGGAATGAAAAAACTCACTCGTAAAGAAAACTGCGATTGCCATTACTATTACATTGAACCACATACGAATATATGGGTGCAAGGGAAGTTTGCTAGGGAAAATTGAGTTTACGGCGATAATTCTTGGCACTGTACTTAAAGCCCACGCAGAAATGCTAGCAGACACAGCACCGTATAGACCAAATGGAGGTATCAATAGAAGTGATATAAGAACATTTGCTATGAATGCTGCCACAGCAGAGAAAAAATAAATATCTGTCCTTTTCACGCCTAAGAGTATTGAAGAAACAATGGGTCGAAATGAAAAGAAAGAATATGAGAAAACCATAATCTGGAGTATCAAAAAATTGTTGGCATAAACTCCTCCAACCAGGACTGAAAGCAGTGGTCTTGAAAGTAAGGCGGCCCCTATTGATGCAGGCAAGGCAATGAAGTAAAACATTTCAAGTGAACCTTGAGTGTATTTTTTAAGTTTTCCTTTTTGAGAAGATCCAAAATTCTCCGAAATCTTCGGAAGAAGAAAGAAAGAGAAGGGGGACGTTAATGCAGTTACAATCGTAGCTATTGCTAACGAATAAGTATATATTGCCGTTAGAGTTAAATTAGTAAGTGCAGGAAGAATTATGCGATCGACTGTTCCCATTAGCGTAGTAAAAAGAGAGCCTAGAAATACGGGAGTTACATATGCAAGAATTTTTCTATTCAAGTCATTCTCTGGAGTTTTTCGCGACAGATCTGTCATTAGAACAAAAAACAATGTAATAATCAGTGAAATTCCAGCTCCAATGGAAAAGCTCATAGCTATAAATTCAATTGAAAGTTTGAAAAAACTCATTATTGTGGGCAATCCAAAAGTTAATCCTGAGTATATAATATTGGAAATAGCTGCAAGTTTAAAGGATTGAATACCCTGTAAGATTGAAACAAGGAAACCAATACTTATGGATTCTGCAACATAAACTCCCAAAAGAATTACAACAGTTTTGTACTGGGATGAGTGAAAAAATACATCAGAAATTATAGAAGAAAGGGCCACAATGAATGTGAAGGACGTGACAGTCAAGACAGCAGGCAAAACAATAAACATGCGAGGAAGAAAATATTCACCGAGTTCGCCCTTAAAAAATGAAATAAAATGTGTCAATCCTACATCAAGATTTAGAGAAAACGCAACGACGAAGATGCTACCAAAACTGAGAAAAAGTGATATACCCCCAACCTCTGTGACCGGTAATGTTCTTGCAATGACAAGGAAAAAAATAATGCTGAAAGTGGTTTGTAAAAAGAAAGCAAGGGAAACTATTGAAACGGTTCTAAATGAACTCATTCGAAAAGTTCACCCAGTGGTCAGAATCTTAAGTGATTCATTTAGATGTTCGGAAATTATCCTAATGTCATCTTCTTTCAAACTATTATACACTGGTAGGCTTATTCCATGAAATGAAATATAGTTGGAATTGGTGAAAACACCATTATTTTTGTAAGGGGGCATTTCATTTAATGGATAGAAAACCGGTCTTGTTTCAATTCCATGTTGGTTCATTTTGTCCATGAGGGAATCTTTCGCAGTTCTATTCGATAAGTTTTTGATAATGAATGTTGGAAGCCAGTAT
The DNA here is from genome assembly GCA_021833045.1 of Thermoplasmata archaeon. The sequence continues at coordinate 12,465 of JAKBGP010000030.1, read as the reverse complement.
ACATTAAGGGCCCAAGGCATTTCCACTTGTAGCTCGACACTTTTGTCAAGGAAATCTGCATATTTCCTAGCGATCCATCTCCTCTTTTCTATCTTCTCCGAGATAGTTTCAAGTTGTGCCACCCCAATTGCAGCCTGAAGGTTTGTAATTCTATAATTATACCCTACCTCATCGTGCCAATATCTCTTTGAAGGAAGCATCCCATGGTCTCTTAGCATTCTCAACTTGTCTGCAAGAGATTGATCATTTGTAACAATCATTCCACCTTCACCTGTAGTAACGATTTTATTACCATAGAAGGAAAAACATCCAATATCTCCTATTGAACCAACTTTTTTGTCTCTAAACATTGCACCATGAGCTTCTGCGGCATCTTCTATTACTTTCAAACCGTGCTTCTTAGCTATTTTCATAATAGAATCCATGTCAGCTGGATGACCGTAAAGATGCACAACAATAATTGCCTTTGTCTTCTCCGTTATGCACTCCTCAATCCTAATTGGATCAATGCACCAGTATCTCTTATCCACATCTACAAGAATTGGCTTTGCATGCTCATACAAAACAGCATTGGCAGGTGACGCAAATGTAAGGTTAGGGACAAGTACTTCATCCCCTGCTCCTATTCCCAATGCACGAATAGCAAGATGCAGTGCTGTTGTGCCATTTGAACAACTCACTGCAAATTTTGTTTCAACGAAATTGGCAAAATTTTCTTCAAATTTTTGAATATACTTTCCCTTAGAACTGATCCATCCAGAATCGAATGCATCAATCAGATAGTTGCGCTCATTTCCAGTCAAGTCAGGTTCTGCCATATGGTAAATGATCTTATCTTCCATTGTCACCATTCCTCAAAACTAATTCACGTTCGCTTGGATAATTTGGAGCGTCCCATGGAAAAGTTTTTCCTTCCAGCACCATTTTCCATCTTTCAATTTCTTTATCCACCATCAACTTGACTAATTCGCTAAATGTGATCTTAGGGGTCCAGTTACAGGCATCTTTCACTTTAGAAAAATTCCCCTTTAAAGAAGGCAGGTCTAATGGTCTTAGAAGACTCTTATCAATAACCAAGTAGTCTTCAAAATTTAACCCAGCCTGGTTGCATGCTTCGTTCAGGAATTCTTTTACAGAATGTGTCTCGCCAGTGGCAACAACAAAATCATCTGGTTTTTCATATTGCAATATTTTCCACATTGCTTCAACGTATTCAGGAGCATAACCCCAATCTCTTTGTGCTTCCAGATTTCCAAGTGTAATTTTATCAGAAATTCCAAGTTTGATTTTCGCGACACTATTTGAAATTTTTCTTGTTACAAATTCAAGCCCTCTCAATGGTGATTCATGATTAAAAAGTATACCATTTGACGCGAAAATTCCGTACCCGTCTCTGTAAATCTTTGAAACCCAAAATCCATAAAGCTTGGCAGCTGCATAAGGACTCATTGGTTGGAATACATCGTTTTCACTCAAAGACTTTCCATTAATTATACCTGAATATCCATAAAGTTCACTGGTTCCTGCAAAATAGAAACGAATATCTCTATTAAATAGTTTTATAGTTTCTAATATAGAAACGACAGAAAGTCCAGTAATTTCACCGGTAGAATGTGGTGTCTGAAAACTAGACTCCACAAAAGATTGGGCTGCAAGATGGTACACTTCGTCAGGTTTTGATATATAGAGGGCGTTCTGAATAGAAGACTGGTCAGTCATATCGGTTGAGATCAACTTCACTCTATGAAAAATATCAAGATACTGTAATCTCCAGAAGTTTGGAGAACTTATTCTTCTATAAGTTCCAAACACTTCATATCCTTTATCTAGAAGAAATTTTGCAAGGTATGATCCGTCTTGGCCTGTGATGCCTGTTATAAGTGCCCTTTTCATTAGACCATTATACTATTTATATTTAATAATTATTCGTCTTGTAATTAGATTTCGACTACGGGGGAATTTTTTCTTTATTCCACTTGTTTCAAATATTGAATCGATAATTATCAATAGCATTTCTCATAAGTCAAATTAAAAGTTCCGGGTTTATCATCCCATTATTTTACCTCATCAACCAATTTTTATTGGTTTCATTGAATCAATTAATGACTAACAAAACAGATTATTTCAATTTCCCTTCCCGATATTTATGCTTTAAGGTCAAAAATAATTGCTCTATTCTTTTGCTATCTTAGTATAAGAATACTTGACCTATTCCATAAATCAAACTGGAGAAAATTATAGTTTATTTTCGATAGTGTATTGAATCTGCTGTAAAATTGAAGAGGTCCTGTACAATTCAGATTTGAATAGGTGAAAAAATGCAGGACCAATTGGATGTAATGAAAGAGATAATAAGTAGTTTTCTTCTGGACAGCAAGGAAGGAAAGAAAAAGCTCATGGAAGGGTTTCTAAACACAGTCACGGAATAGGTGGCAAGGATACAGGTATCCTCTCTTCCCTACGAGAGATCGGAAGAGAGAAAGGGACACAGGAATGGTTCAAGAAAGAGCTCATTGAAAACAACAGACGGGAATCTGGATCTTAAGAAACCGCAGACAGGGGAGTTTTCCTTCAGCACCCATGTATTTGAGAGATATTCAAGGGTTGAGAATGCCCTCAACTCCGTAATACTGGAATCATACATACAGGGTGTTTCCACCAGGAATGTCATTGAATCCCTTGGGGTTTAGAATATATCCCGCTTCATATGTCTCAACGCTTGCATCTGAACTTGACTCAAAGGTAAAATCATTCCTTTAAAGAAAGAAGTTCATCTACATAGAAGCAACATACTTCAAGATAAGGAGAAGACGGAAATTTGGGAACAAAGCGTTGTATATGTACATTGGCATTGACAGTGAGGGAAAAGGGAGATACTTTCAAGCAAACTATGTGTGATTCTGAAACGGAGATGGGATCGGGAATCATTCTTTGATTATCTGAAAGATAGGGGCCTTAAAGGCATTGAACTGGTGATATCAGATGGTCACAAGGGCATACAGGAATCCGTAACAAGATCATTCCTGGGTGCAGCATGGCAGTTCTGCCATGTCCATTTCATGCGAAACCTCATGAAACTCATACCGAAGAAGAAACGACCATCAGTAATGCAGATCGTAAATCAGGCCCTTGAAAACGAATCCCTTGTATCAAAGGCACAGGATACCCTCATAAAGGAAGGGTTGGACAAGGCATCTGACATGTTTGAAAGATGGTATCCTTCACTATACAACGACAAGGCGTACGGTGAATTATGCAAGAAAAGACTGAGAACGACAAACGTCCTGAAGAGACTGACCCTTGAATTCAAGAGGAGGACAAAGAAGATAGGTGTATTTCCGTCTGAACAGTCCATTCTGAGACTTGTTGTGACCATAATGATGGACATAAATGAAGAGTGGATCACCGGAAGAAAGTATATGAACATGGAGGTAGATTAGGGTTGTACCGGATCTTTTCGAAATTACAGCAATTCATGTACACTATCTCCAATAATGTAAATGAAACTTATCAAGCAGAAAAGCAATGCAGATATGTCTATTTAAAATAGTTTTTTAATGAGTTATTACATATTTCTGAGAAATATTTATTCAAAACATTTTTATGTATCTCGGGTGAAAAATTTTTTTGAAATGTTAGATAAGAATTCATAGATACTTTTTCAACCACCCCATAATCATCATTCAAGTAATCAATTCTTTTGGCGAATTCTTCGGGAGAATCATTCAAAAACACATTTTTTTCATCTTGCATTATATGATCAATAGGATTTATTAATGAATTCGTAGTGAGAACTGCTTTTCCATTAGAAAACGCTCTGATTAATTTCATCTGTATTCCATGGCTCTCGATAAGAGGCATTATCACAAGATAAGAATTACGTAGAATTTCTATAAATGATTGAAATTTGACTTTTCCAAAAATCTTAAAATTTTCACGATGTAAATTTTGAAAATTTTCTGATCCAGTTACAATAAAATTTATTTTTGGATACTTTTTTGAAATAATATATATGAACTTTACAGCTCTATCAGCGTCTATTCCTTGCGATGAATAAAATAAAAAATATTTTTTAGGTAATTTGTTAGATAAATCACAATTATCTCTTAGATTATTTGTGTTATTCTCTCGGTACAAAAACGGTAGTATATAAGAAACTTTGCTTTCATGAAGATATCTGGATATTTTATTAGCGTCGCCTTGAGTATGGGTATATATGAAATCAGAATGTGCACTATTCATGGCTTCAAATTTCGTTACCTGATTATCTATGATTGTGTGTAATTTTTGGTATGGTAAATATTTTTCATCTAAGAAATCCAACCATTTTTTAAAATTGTGTGTTCTATAAGGGAGGCCAACCCAATCCAATCTATCAACAAGGGGAATGCCATATTTTTTCGCGACATATTCGCCTATTGTGTTTGAATCCGGGCCATTTTTCAAAACTAAATCATAACGTTCAAATTCAGAAACTCGATCCGCTTTTATTCCATGATGTAGAATCGTTTTCATTTGCATTACACCTAAGGTAGAAAGAGCTTTTTTTAATGGAACAAAATTTTCACTGTTTTTTAGCATTACTTTGTCTCCACCACTTTTAAAATGTTTCTCATTAAGATTATTCTCGTAGTAGGTATAGCTATCTTCTGGTCCCCATGAAACAACGGTGATTTTGTTTCCCAGAGATGATAGTTGTCTAATGGTTGAAAGAAGATACTCTCTATGCCCACCATATGTAGGAAAAAGAGCTTCTCTTGAAACTACTAGTATGTTCATACGATAAAAACCGCCATAAATTGTTTAAGAGATTGATGATGCATATATATATCCAATTCTATTTTTTTTGTTTTTCCAACTAAGTTTTAGAACTTCTGAAATTCTAACACCATCTAATTTCACCGAAAATCCACAATCCATTAATTTTGAAATTAAAGAGTATGGGTAGTCATGATACTCTAGGATTATTTCTTTGAAAACCGATAAAGTTGATGTATCACTGTTTAAAAAAGAATCAAATTCGCACCCTTCACAATCCATCTTCAACACTAAATCGACCATTGGGTTATCAATTTCTGAAATGAGTTTTTCCAGAGTGTAAACACTTATTTCTTTTCCATCTTCTATATTTTCCGCTTTTAAACCAGTCACATCCACTTCATTGTCTTGTATTTTTATTGTATTTATTTTGTTTCCTAAGGCAACATTTAATGTTTCTATTTTATCTTCCATTTTATTGATTTTTATGTTTTTAACCAAATATTTAAAAACAAAAGGAGACGGCTCAACAGCTAAAACCTTTTTAGCACCTTTCATTGAGAAATAAATCGAAGAGTCTCCTATATTTGCACCTATATCTATTACATTTCTTTCAACAACGTTCAGGAAAGAGTATGACTGAAATCCAAAGGTATCTGCAATGTCATTGTTATAGTAAGTTCCATAAAAATTTAGAAATTTGCCATAAAAGTTAAAAACCATTAAATCATTATATCTATCATATGAAAAATTGATTCCAGTAGAGGCAACGTGAACAAATCCCGCATTGAGGGCTATAGTTTCGAAACCGTTTTTAAAAATAATTTTAATAGGAAATTTTTTAAAAAAAAGTTTCAACACAACTTCTATATAATTCTTGAAAGTAGTTCGGTATCTAAAAAATCCTCTTAAGGGTGGCACAACACATCAATACTTAAAAGTTCTTAATTTTTTGCTTGTTGAGGCACTTAATGTTTTAGTTGAATCTATTTATATCCTTGAATAATATTGGAAAACAAATGTTTAGATTTTTGGAGGAAATCAAGATACAGTGGTGCCTGCTTATTAGGAGAGGAGAAACATTTCAAGTTTCCCATCTTTAACTTCAGCAATTAATTTATTGTTTTTTCATTTATACATTACGACTTAAGTGATTAAGCATAGACTTCTCAGTTCCCCCATTACTCCTGGTATATTTCCCAAATTCTCTTTCATGTGCATTCCTGAGGTCATTCAACTTCTGAAAGTATCTGTTGCGCGTTGCATGGGTCTTTGTCATTTTCCACACCCTCTCGATGGGATTCAGTTCGGGTGAGTATGGAGGCATGAACTGCAGGTTCATTCCAGCCAGGAATGCGCAATCCGTGACGATGCTTGCAGGTGGTACAGCGCATTGTCCATTACGATGGCACTGTTGGGAATATTCTATGCACAATGCACAGGAATTTGAGGAATGTCACGACATTGTATCTGTCTGTGAACTTTGTGACCAGCTTTCCGGCAGCTGTATTGACAGCACCAAACACACTGATCCCTTTTCTGCTTGGTTCCTGTAATATGACAGGGCATGATCCACAGGTGGGTACCATGTCCTGATATTGGTGCCATGTTGTTAGAAATGGTACTCTTCAATGAAGATAATGGTTCTTTCATCCTCCGGGAGACTCAGGAGTTTTTTTAAATTTCTCCTTCTCGGAAGAATCACCCTTCGCCATCATCGGGCAAGATTACCTCAATCTGAAACCAAGTTTCCGAAATATCCTCTGGCACTGCCTTGTACCTAGGTCTATGTAGTATTTCACACTGAGTTGGTGGCTGAGAAGTTTTCCGTCCCAGAGGTTCTGGGAATATCCCAGATCCATGGATATGCTGTTCATGATGCCTGATAATCTGGTAGGCCTTCCCGACACCCTGAGACTATCAAAACCATCCTTCAGGAATATGTTGACCCAGTTCTTGGCCTGTCACCCATGACATCATACACCCTGTACAGACTCATGCCATTACCCACAAGCAGGATTCCATGTAGCCTGTAGTCATACTTTGATTCGTCGCTGCGTCTTATCTCTCCTATTATTTCCTCTTTCTTGTCTTCCAGAATTGCAAGCTTTTTTACGGTATAAATGATGAGAAAATGTATTTAAACTATGCGTAACAAGTTATGACGCTATGTGTAAACGCATTTGCACTCCGAGTCTTTCCATTGATGGAAAAATAACGAATTTTGACTCTTTTAGATATTATAAAAATCTTCATTGCTCACTTTGCCTAAGATTTTAAGATTTGGTGTACAGTATATCTACACAAATTCATCAAAATCTCCAGTCACAAAAATGTTCAGACTGTTTAATCCTTTAGCTATTTTATAGAGATATCTTAATGAAAGCAAAGATGAGAAATTCTTTTATGCAAAATAGAGGCAGAAATTTCCGAAATTCTCATCACTATGAATGTCCTGCAGTTGTTCTGTATACAGAAATGGAAAAACCCAATTTACTTCAATATTGTGTTTTAGTTTTTGATCTCATCGCAATTCACTTTTGATGGTACATAAACTTTTCCACTATGAATTGATGAAATCTCCATCTTTTTGATCTTATAATTTATGGTGGGTTTTATTCTATGATCGAAAAACATGCCTAACAACTCTTTTTCTCCTAAGAAATCTAACCATTCTTTCCTATTATCCAAATTCATAGGGAGACCAAACCAATTAAGTCTCTCAATAACTGGAATACTAGTCTGAATCGACATCTTTAAAGGTATCTTGAAGCTATTTGGTCCGTTTTTCAATTTGACATCATAATCTTCCCATAATTCCTGAATTTTTTTGATCCTTTTGTCAGGTGAATTATATCTTAATGCCATGGTATTGTGCCACAACGAGTTTTGAGGCTATACTAGCAGGGAACGAATAGTAATTTACATCGTGAATCTTCACCCCTCGCACGTTTTTGTTAATTTCAAAATTAAAGTGCCTTAATTGGATTCCATTAATATTGACGCTATAATCTTCTTATGGACCCCAACTTATGACAGTACATTTGTGACCATCCATATTGAGAGTCTGCAAAAAAGACATTAAATATTCCTAATGTCCACCAAATACTGGTAATGGAGACTCATGAGAAAAAATAATGAATTTCATTATCAATTCCCTCCCTACTTTTTAGTATAAGAAGAATCATAGCGATCATTTCAATCTTTTCCAAGGAGTTCAATTGTTTCCATAAGATCTATAAACTCCACTTTATATTCTTCCTTCTTTATTGGTTTCTCCTTCTTTTCAAATGACTCAACATTTCCATTTTTCATATTTAGAACCAGTTTAAAATCGTCTTTGAAAATTGCTCTTCTTTGTGAATTCATGTTACTTAGTCTCTGTGATGCCTCTTTATTTTTTACTATTAGTGACTTAGGAACCTTCCCTGAACCGTCAGCTTCAGAAATTATGAAAGGGAAGTCAGGAGCAATAATCTCGCCATCGCAAGCTATGGACTTTATTAAATCAAATAACCCTATATTGCTAAATAATTGATTAACTATTTGACACTTGGGATTGGAAGTAGCTCTTTTTAGTATCAATGGTACATTAATGAGTTCATTATACAGATATGTTGAGTGGCCATAAAAGCCATTTTCAAATAAGGACTGTCCATGATCTGAGGTGATCATTAATGTCGTTTCTTCAAATATACCACTCTTCTTAAGAAACCTAATTACCTCACCAATTTCCCAGTCAACGTTCTTTGATTCCAAATAATACGAATTTCGAACTTCGTTTATCGTTCTTTTTGTGGGAGTAAAAATGCCCAAAGAATATTCTTGCTCCTTTTGAGGGTTAAAATTTTTAACATAGGGTTCGTGAAATTCCATGAAATTTATAAAAAGAAAGAATGGTTGAGAAAACGAAGTTCGGTGTAAGGTGTCGATAATGGTTTTTCCAGATTTGTTTAAAGGAAAATTATAATTTTTATGAGATTGTTCTACCTCTTTACGCATTTTTAGGTAATTGCTTACATATGAGAATGATTCCTTAGGATTTCCGTTCATTATAAGATTTTTCAATATCTCTCCGTGTGTTTCGCCAAATCTTTCGCTGAACTTGCTTAGCAACAGACTCCAATTATTGTTCAATGTAAAATTCCCCATTGGATCAAAAAAGGTAAAAGCGTCAAAACCACGGTCAAATCCGCTTCCAGGAATTATTCCCATATTAGCGGACATTCCATATGTAGTATATCCTTGTTTTTTCAAAACCTCAGCTATAGTCACGCCAGGATAATTGTTCATAAGCCTAGATGTCGAAGAGAAATCCCTGTTCTCATTCTTAAAATGTATGTGATGTTCCATTGGATATTTTCCTGTGAACATAGAAGCGTGTGAAGGCACTGTCCATGGTGCTGATGTAATATTATTTGTAAAGACCATTGATTCCTTTGAAAGTTGTTCAATATTTGGCGTGTTCAATCTTTTATTATATGGGGAAATGGCATCCTTTCGCATAGTATCAAGTACAATCAGTACAATATTGTTTGTATTTGGCATGAGTGATTACATGTATCCAAGTTTCCTAAGTCTTTCCATCATGTTTTCTTTGTCCTGAGCTCTACCTGCCCGTTCAGCAGTGGTATCTAAATCCTGTTCCCATGCAGGTAAGTCGGATGTTTTCTTTGAATCGTTTTTACCATCTATTGATCTATATCCTTTTTCATATAGGGGATGATAAGGGATTTTGTTAGAGAAAGTATATTCCCAGATATCTTTTTCAGAAAATGTCAAAACGGGATGAATTCTATAATGTGCAGGCTCTTCTCGAATGCTGATGAATCTTTCGGACGATCTGGCTTTATTTTCATCTCTCCTTACACCTACAAGAAGGGCGTCGAACCTGTATACCCTTATAACATCATTCATAGGGACAGTCTTAAGAAGATGATTTCCTACTTCCGTTTCCAACGAGTATGGAATCCTATTTCCTGAAAAACCAAGTCTTTTTATCTCAGCCTTATTTTTATCATTTAGGGCTTCTACGTTTACGTAACCATCAACAACGTTTTTAAGAAAATCATCATTTCTTGCAGTAAGAACTTTAAACTTCCATTGGTCAGAAATTTTACTGATCATGTCAATTGTTTCCTCATAGTGTTCTCCATGGTCAATAAAAATTGCCGGTGGCAACTTTTTCCCGATATTATCGCAAATTTCTTTGCATATGTGAAGCATTACAGTACTATCCTTTCCAGCACTCCAGACAACTGCTGGATTCCTAAACCTAGTAACGCTTTCCTTTGACACTATCCTCGCAATCTCTAACTTTGAATTGTGGCTTAAGTAGTCCTTCGGCTCTATATCATCCATTTCAGTCAATTCATAGATATAGTTCTCATTTAAAATTTTTGTGTTGTCTGTAATCTTTCAAATTTACTTTGAATGAATTCTCCTACAATATTCCATTACGCATGGGTAAGGATCCGAAGGGATCGAAATAAAACCTCTGAAATTTAGGCTTGTAATGTAACTTGGCAGCTTGGAGACCATCGCCTTGTTTCAACAATTCTTAGAAAAAACCATAATTCCATGTTATTTTAGATGTCATTGATCAATATGCGACAATTCTTTAAATAAGGTTCTATGAGGTAGTTCCGCGTAAATATAGAATTCTATTTATGATAAAACATTAGTATCTTGTTCTTTTTTCCTTCTGGCAATAAATAGTAAGTCATCACACAACGAAGTGGGTAGAATTCTAATTAGAGGAAGCATCTGTGTAGTGGAAAAATTATTGATTCCTGCAGTTAAAACCACTTCAAAATATGGTTCAAGAAAAAATTCAACTTCATACATCGCATATTCTCTTACGTGGCCATGTTCACCAAAAGGTCCCTTTATGATAGTTTTTTTGAGCAGTGTTATTCTTTCCAAGTAAAACAGTTTTTCTTCTAACAAATGAAACAGCATTTGGCACCGATACAATTAAAAAGTCGCCAGGGTTAATTAGTTTTGCAAGATTCTAAAATAATGTATCGTAATTAGCAAAAATATGCTCAATTACCTCTGTGCATATTATTAAATCAAAGGTCCATTGAACTTTTCAATCAGATCAAAAATAAAAAAACTCAGTGAACTTAACTCAACATTTCTTTGGAGAAAAGACACCTTCGGGATTATAATGGTAAATCTCCATTACATTTTTGATTATTTGATTAAAAGATGAGTATCATATATTTCCTATTGTAATTTTAGAAAATCCATCTTCGTAAAATCTCTTCTTAATACTTCGATTGATTTGAATACTCTAAATTGGTTATCTAAAATGTATTTTTGTTCGGGAATATAGTCACTCTTATAATCTCTATCATTATATATAAATATTTTCTAAGTAATTTCTCCAGAATCGATTGAGAATTTTTCCAACCTTTTTATCATCTTCTCTATACACGATTCTCTAAAGTGGTATTAATGAAATATGCTATTTATATGGCAGAAACTAATCGAGTATGTCGAGGTAAATAAATAACTAATAAATACGAGTTTGAAGTTGAAATTTCTTCATTCAATCCAGTGATACTGTGAATGAAGCGTTTTCCCGCAAAACAAAAGATCTCTGCTAATGTAAATGGAACACAGCACAAAATATTAAAAAAGGGAATGTTTGTACGGTAAGAGTTAAGAATGATACAAAGTTGATCTTTTTTTTCATGTGCAATGTATAATCTTAACAAATTTCATGATAGAATTTAATTCCACACTCGGAAACTAAATTTTGAGAGCAATTAAAGTATGTTTTGAATTATAGAGAAAAATGCAATCTTAGGAAAAGGAGAAACAAGACGTTATAAAAGGGTAAAATCTGATTATCTTCCCTCAAAAAGGAAAATAAAGACTTCCATTATTCATCATTTTAATTAGTTTTTTTGCTCGAAAATAAAAATATATTTTTCAATGTCGGATGATCACTCCAATGAAGAATTAATATTTATTCTCTATTTATAGTACATCAAAACATGGCTTAGTTTTTAGAATTTAGAAGATCTTAGGTTATTTCCTCTACCAAGCAAGGTAAATATCTTCGGTTACGGAAAGATATATCATAAATCGATACCAATACCCAAGAAAAATATGCTTTCAGGCAATTGCATTGCCTGAAAAAAGGTATACATTTCCTGGTGTGAATCATCATAAGGCTCGAAAATTACTACATTCGATTTATATCGGAATGTACAAACTAAATGAGGAAGAGGTAGATTTTAGCAAAGATAAGTATTAAGCTTCCCAAAGGAAGACAGAGTAAACTTTGAGATCAACATGCGCATGTACACGGCAGCACAATTATCTAATGCACATAAGCCAGTGTCCTGTAAGGGATTATGAGAATTATCGACAAAACGACACTGTCCCGAAGCTTATCCCATGAACAAATATTATTAGCTTCTGTGGCTATTTCCAAAGGATGGCATCGGAAAGAATGATAAATCCTATCATAATATGTAATATTCTAAACCACGGGTACACATATGATGAGTGGAGCACATCATTCATAATTGGGATGTCGAAGATAACATGGGTTAAGAATATTACATTAATTGTATCTCCTTCTAATGGTGGAGATAGTATAATTCTTCCAAAAAAATGCAAAGTACTTGAGATCATGGATTATAAGAAACCAATAAGCATGAGTAGACTCGTATCAAAAATAAAAAAAAT
>JAKBGP010000029.1 GCA_021833045.1 Thermoplasmata archaeon | reverse complement strand
CATAGGTTTAATGCCATTTATATTGGCAAGGATCCCCGCCTCTATTCCTGAGGGGTCTACGGGCCTTACAAAGTGCTTTATCAATATACGGTCGAAGAATGCCTGCAGCTCCTCGCTCTCCGGAAGCTCGTTGGATGCGGAGAACATCGAATACAGGGGAACATTGAACATCTTTCCATCGATGTCAACGAAGGATCTCTCGTTCATTATGTTCAGGAGGGTGTTAAGGGTCTCGCTGGATGCCTTGAAAACCTCATCGATGAAGGATATGTTCGCAGTTGGCATCTTCCCGCTTACCATCCTGGTGAATCTTCCTTTCCTGTATTCCACCGGGTCTATGGGCCCTATCAGCTCATCAGGGATCGTATACTTGGACATCAGGTAATAATAATACTTCCCGCTCACTGCATCCGACAGCCTCCTGAACAATGCAGACTTTGCAGTTCCTGGCTCCCCTATGAAGCAGGCATGGCCTTTCACGCTCAATGCTATGACCGCTAGCCTTGCCTCCTCTTCCCTTCCGATGAATGCATCCGAAAGGCTGCTCACCAGTCCAAGGGCCATCTCCCTTGGTGCTTTGCGTACCTCATCATTCCCTGCCTTTGCAGGGGCCTCTGCCATCTGTTGTGTTTGTGTTTTTGCATTATACATTACACATCAATGATAAGTAACACACATTGATATATTAAATTTGTTACCATAGTAACAAAAATATATTATATCTGAATCTAAGAGTGTGACCAATATGTCTGAAAAGGTACCCAATGAAGTAATTCAAAATAAAAATAAGAATATTTATTCAATATTAGGAGGTGTAATGTTTTCATTGATTACACTCTTGGCGGGGGTTAGTTATTCAAGTATTGGTCCAAGTGCATTACCAAGCACACCCACACAAATAGAAGGGACATTTACTTTAAGTTTAATGGTTGCATTAGTTGCGGGATTCTATTTAGGTGTATCTATTAAAAAGAATGATAGCAATGCATACTTGTTGTCAACATATTTCATAATTACGATGACACTGTCTGTATTTTTCTTGTTTAGAAATTACTTTTATTTTTATCTCGTACCCCCATTATTCACTGTTGGAATAGGATTTGTAATTTGGAACGGCAATATTGATTTAGATAAACCTTCTGGCCTTACCTTAAATGCAATAAGCAAATTCTTTTTGACTGTGATCAGTGCGTCTATTAATTCTATTACAATAAAACCATTGCTTGTACCATATATAGGGATCGCATCCTATGCATCTTATGTTTGGGTTGTACTGGTAGTATTTATTTTGATTTTTAAATTCATCAGTTATTATGATAATAATGCTATGTCATAAGACTGAAAAATTAACTATATACACGCATTAAATTTGTCACTATATTAGCATGACAAAACACACATTTTGTCATGTCATGGCTGCAGTTGTATGTCCTGAGTATATAAACCCTGAAAGAGATCTCTTTCTTTTTTGTGATCGGGGCTTATGAAAGAATATATAAAGAGTTACGAATTGTCATGTCATATGCCTCTGCCTGTTCCAAGGAACATGATGATCCAGTCTTCCCAAAAACTATCAATTGATTTTTTCACTGATGAAGAGTTGGGGAAGATCTTTGAAGAGATCTCACGGAAGATAGATGAGGATCCTAAAAGGAAGGCATACCATCAGAGGTATTTTATCCTGGTCAAGTTCCTATTGAGGACAGGAGGAAGAATCGATGAAGTGCTGCAGCTGAGGCCATGCGACATAAATCTTCAGACTAATACTGTCAGAATAATAACGCTGAAGCAGGGGAAGGACAGGAAGACGGGGCTGAAGAAGGAAGTTTTCAGGATCCTCCCTATGCATCCTGATCTGAGGGACATTTACATGCAATACCTTCTTGAAACAGGCTCTAAGCAGGATTCAAAGGAGCTGCTGTTCCCGATGAAGAGGCAGGTTGTTGACCTGTACTTGAAGAAGATCCAGAGCGATATAGGGCTGAAAATCCATGCTCATAAGTTCAGGCACACATTCGCAGTCAAGGCCATAATGGATGGCGTTCCGTTGAATGTATTGCAGCAGTGGATGGGCCACTCATCAGTGCTTACTACGAGCATTTATACTCAGATAACAGGAATGGATACATCGCAGTTCATGGAAAGAGTGAGATGAAAGGATATGAAGAGAAGGTGGAAAGATGAACTTGACAGATGATTATACAATCAACGAGTTAACGAGTAAATTTTCAGAAAGTCTTAATCTCACATTGAAAAATGACATTTACTTAATGGAAATAAACGCCAATGAAAGGTCTATTTCCTGTAAGCTAGCAGGATATCTTCAAAAAGAATTTCCGGAATGGGATGTTGATTGTGAATATAATCGTGACAAGGATCAAGTAAAGCTACGTTCTAACAATTCAGATGGCTTTATCCCTGATATAATTGTTCATATAAGAGGCAAACCAGATAATTTATTAGTAATAGAAGTCAAGAAATCTAATGGGGATTACAATGATGAAGAGAAAAGGCTTGAAGAGGCCACATCAGGGCATTTTAAATATACGCTAGGAATATATGTAATCTTTAATGTTTTGGAGAAGGCTAAAGATCCTCCAACAGTTAAATTCTATTCAGAGGGAAAAGTGATACCACAATAATTTAGGGCTTATTTCATTGTTCATGATTATTCCACTACATCGTACCAAACTATTCTAAATGCTAATCACTCCTTGCTTTAACTATTATATCTGTTATGGATAACTCATTATGGCGTCAAAAAGAAAAGATTACAAAACGGTGCAGCTCCCAAAGGAATCAACCTTGATGATGGATAGAATAATAGGGGCCTGCCCGGAGTTCGCATACAGGAGCCATGCTGAACTGGTCATGGATCTCGTAAGAAGGAGATATGAGGAGTTGGGCCTCCCTGATTCTTTGAATAAAAACTGATTGAACTTTATATCATAAATTTACAAACCTTTCCTATTTTGACATGGTTCAATTTAGGGAAGTATTGCAAAATGTATTTTTGCAACATTGATCAAAATTATATTTTATGCTATGCTTCGAGAATTTCTTTAATCCGTTTCGTAGTATTTAACATTCCCTCAAGAAAAAAATAATAAGTCAGAATGTTTTTCACCTGATGTTCTCCCTACTTTTGATTCTTTCTCTTATTCTTTCTGCAAAATGTTCTATCATTTCCGAAAATTCTTTAGTCAAGTTAGTTGTTCCATCCTCATCTGGATCTGGTAAGTGTTCAAAAATGCTCTTTGATTGAAAATCCATGCCCATCAACTGAGAAAATGCTTTTGTTTGATTTTTGTAGGTGAGGCTTCTTAGCGCCCTTGATATTTCATCGAATGTAATATGGTAACCATCAGGAACTGATTCCATGGATCTTATAATCACACCAGCTATTAATCTAATTGGAAAAAACCCTTTTCTCGGAAATGCTTTTTCATCGCCATTGATCCAAGAAGTGATATCTGTCTTTATCAATTCTAACATTGAATAGAGTAATAAAGAATTAAAATAATCTGAAAATTGGATACCTTCCAAACCAAAATTGCCTAATACATACTGAGAGATTAAGATCTTTTCTTTAGGTACTATTTTGTAATCGTTTTGTGAGTTGTCATACTCTAAACCAAGTAAACCACTTATGGATAGAAAATTAACGATTTTTCCAACCTTAAGTGGATCGGCATTCTCAATATCTCGAAAGAATATGATTTCATCTGGCTCGCTTGATAGGTATATCATAGCTATCTCCTGCACCAAATTTTTTACACTAACATATCTGTTATAAATCGATAATGTAGAGACAAAGTAAGGAAGATTTTTTGAGTAATAATTCGGCAATCTTAAAGAGTCAGCCGTAGCCAGATAGCTATTTAGGTCTTCAAGAAATGTATCAAGGGCGCTGATCGCTATTGAACACTGTTTGCACACATTGCTGGACTCATAGAATTCTATGAAACCACATATCTTGCATTTCATGGTACCCCCACCGTTGGACGGCTTAGCCCTTCTTTTACCACTGTCATTATGACCATACGATTGTGCTTTTTTCCGAACTCATCAGCGTATGTTAGCATCTTCTTACGTCTTTCTTCATCAAAATATTCATAGATCCCATCGCACAATATTAATGGAATATCCGGAGAATAACCATTTGCCAAAGCCAGTTGAAGAGTGAGTGCTATGGTTGCTTGTTCTGATCTACTAAGATTCTGAGTTTCTAAAATCCTGTAACCATCATCTGTTTTCTTCCTAGCAAGAATGTTGAAATTATTATCCACATAAATATCCAAATCGAAAGACATTTCCTTAAGTATTACCTTAATACTTCTGTTAAACTCATCCTTAAGCTTTGTTTTCTCTCTCTCTCCTAATTCCTGGAAATGAGACTCAATATCTGAAAGGGCAGTCATTACTCCCTTGTCAAATATGTCAAGTGTCTTTACCTCCACCGGATAATTTGTTCCAAATATGTTGATTTGTGAGTATTTCTGTCCCAGTTCAAGGTCTTTTATGTCAACTTCAAGAGTCCTAATTTGTGTCTGCATTTTTTTCATTTTTTCTTTTTCATCACTATCGTCCCCAGATATGGCTATCTGCAGTTCATCCTTCTGCCTCTCTAAATCAGCCCTCCTAGTTTCCTCTGCTTGAAATAGAACTCTCGACGACTCTGCATCTTGCTCATAGTGTTTCAAATCATCTTTTGATCTGATTATATTGTTATCCATTCCTGAAATTTGCGTTGTGAGATTCTGAATTCTTTTCGAGATTTCTTTGAGATCGCCTGCCCGACGCGAAAGTGTAGAAATCTTAGAGTCAAAGATTCTTATTGCCTCGTCCTTCTCCACCGTAATCCTTTCGACTTCTTCAGGATTTATATTACTGGAACCGCATAAAGGACAAACAACTTCACCAGATTGTTCTTTTTCAAGCATAGAATGTGTACGTTTAAGTATATCATATAAAACCTGTTCTTTGGATCTTTTTTCCTTCAGGGAGTTTATTTCCTCTTCAATTTTTGGAATAGCCCCTATATCTGCTCTGCTATATTCTTCCAAAGTCTTATCAAGGCTTTTGCGCGACCCTTCCATTTGATTGATTTGCTCACTTAATTGAGCAATCGTTGCTTTATTATTCCTTACCTTTTTTTCAAGTTCTTCAATGGTTTTTTTCGATACCCCGATTAACTTCTCTTTCTCTACTATTTGGCTATTTATCCCACGTATACGCTGTTCTTTATTTGGATCTCTTTTTGCCTCCTCACTAAGCTTCTCCTGAAGAGCCTTAAGTTTTTGACGCGTTTCTTCTAACACTTTTCTCTTCTCACGAACTTTTTTTTGTGCTTCTGAAGACTCTTTAAGCATTCTATTTAAGTCTTGAATATTCTGAAAAAGTTCCTTTTTGGTGTTCCCCATTCGGTCGATAACATCTTCGTATCTGCGAATCATATCGTTGAACCCTTTCAGGTAATCACTTATTTTATCAGAGGTTGTGTGAGTCAAAATTCTCATAATCCAACTAACATCGCTCAAAACGTTCGTTATAACAAAGGCAGGATTCGATCCTTTAAATTTTCCATTTCTGGGAATCAGAGCGGTTTCATTGATCAAATTCCCACTTAAAATAATATGCGCCTCGTTGCTACCTACTCGAATAAGGCCAAGATTAGATTTATTACCATCTTGCAGTATACCTAATAGTTTCTGTTCCTCTAAAATTCTCGGATCCCGATTCGAGGCGTCATATGATATTGCAGCGGCAATAGCCCTTATAATAGATGATTTACCTACGGAGTTATCTCCGTATATCAACCCAAGCCCGGATTCTGGAAATTCATAAGTTGATTTTTCGATGCTTTGCACACCCTCTATGTATATTTTCACTATTTTCGCCCCCTAATACTCTTCTTTGATTAATTTTGCAACTTCACTAACGATTATGTTTTGAATTTCGTCTTGGTTTAGCCTACTTTTCCTAGTTTTATCTTCCAGTGAACTTATGCAATTTTGAGCTATTTTCCTTCTGATAACTTGATTATCCGTCACAGTAATTCCTCCCTCAGATATATTCGATAGTAACTGAACCAAGGAAACTTTTTTTTCCTTTGTTCTTCTAAGATCTCTTTAAGTTTGTTCAGAGTACTCTTCTCTAGCCCCGAAACGTCGTAGACCTCAAGACCGCCTCGAGTCTTACCTGCACCTAATCGATTGCTTCCAGTATCAAGTTCTGCATCGATGATAATTGGAACATGTCTGAGAAGGGCATAATCTTTAGGAAATATTGTAAATGTAGTCTCATCTTCATTTAGTTTTTTCTTCAACTTTTCAATCAACGGAGGATTTTCATTTTTCCCCCTATGCAAAAAACGTCTACAATCATTTGCGCAGCTCCCCTTGTATTCCTCGAAATATACTTCAATTTCAAGTTGTCCAGAATAGGGGAATCTTATTCCACCAGTTTCACTAACTTTAGTTTCCATCAATACCCACCTACCATTTCTACTACTTCTAGTAAAATCTCATGTTCAATGTCCCTAAGAGAATTAATTTTTCCTTCGCTTATTTTCGTATACAAAGATTTTAACACTTGCTCTATGTCAACATCAAATCCACCATTTTGCAAAGAATACTGCGCGAATTGCTTCAATTGATCCTTGTTCAACGCAGGAATTGCGATGGGGTAAAGCCTTGACACTAGGGCAGGGTCTACCATTTCAGGCTTGTTCGTCGTAGCTATCACGAGTGTGTTTGAATGTTCAATATCATCAAGCAAATGAAAAGCTACCGAATTTATCGAGAAATGCCACTCCTTTGAAATGTCAACATCTCTGCTCATCAAGGTGCTCTCAATATCGTCGAATATTATTATTCTTTTTTCAGTACGATTGCTTTCTGCGCTACCTTTGAAAGCTTTCTTAAGCTTTTCCTCAGCCTCACCCCACTTTGGAGAAGCAATATCCGAACCATCAAGTAGAAAGATTTTCACTGGAGTACCCCTGTTAATAGCTGCGGCTGCTTGTTTCGCTATTTCGGTCTTTCCATTACCAGGGGGGCCAGAAAGTAGGAAACCTGAAAATTTCAAGGGGACATCATTCTTAAAAACGTAGTCGGCTATCTTCACAATTTTTCTTGCAATTACATCTTGATAATTGAGAAGTTTCGTATCTTTTATTTTTATGTTTGTTTCCATTTTGCATCATCTCCTAAATCATCTTATTCTGACATTTTCTCTTATTCTCTTTAGGTATTGAACTATATCTGGGGATATTATGTATGTTTTTTCATTGTTTCCATGTTCTTTAACATCTATGGTCGCTTTTTGGGTATGATCTGTACTAAGGGAATTGAGATTGGTGATAATTGTTGCATAAACGTTACTTGTTCCTCTCCTCTTTTTCAAGAACTTACTCGTTCTTTCTAATGAAATCATTCCATCATCATTTCCAACCAATATTGACAATAAGATAACCCACGGTTTCTTAGGCACGAGGTTCAGTTGCTTAACCTCATCTTTTGAATCACATTTTGAATAATTTCTCATAAGTGGTAATATGGAATAAAAAGCTATGGCATGGCCATATCTCTGCTCAGATCGTTCTGTAACTGTGGTACGTTCATATGAATCCTTTAAATTGCTAATCACTTTTCCAGGATATATTTTTGGGGAAGTTACGGTACTGATTGAAGTGGGATCCCACTTGACTATTTCACTTTCTGAAAGTTCTTTTAATATTTTTAATTGGTTTAACCTTGTTGGAACTTTTTTCATAAAAAGTTCTAGATTTACATCACCATACTTCTTATCTATGAATTGCTCCAAAAAGAACTTGATTGCATTTTTGTATGTTCTTAGCATGGAATCTTCTTGCACTACAAATGCAAATTCCCTCAGTGTTTTGAATACAACCTCTCTGTCGATCGATGGGTTAATTGCCAACTCTAATTTAGCATCTTTAAAGATGGAATCGATATATTCTCCTAGTTTTTCACAATCTTCACATCTTTGTGCCCCTAAAGATGTCTTGGCACCACAAAGAATGCAACTATTGTTTGGCATAAACATATTAAATCATAACAATATCATACTATGATATAAAAATATTCTGATACTATTAAATCACACAACTATGAACTATACAATTTTTTTCCTTGTCTCAAGGAAAGATTGATATTGAACAAAAGAATGTTGATTGGTTATCATTATGAATTCAATAGAAGGAAAGGAGGGATGGGCGCTTCTTTCAGGAGGAAAGGATAGTACTCTAGCTGCTTTGAAAATGAGTGAAAAGGACAGGTTGAATGGTGTAGTCTATATTGACACCGGGATAGGTTTGAATGAGACTAGGGAGTATGTAGAAAACCTTTCTTCTAGATTCGACTGGGACCTCAAGATTTTCAAAGGATATACTAGCTACGATACCTATGTGCTAAAGCATGGGTTCCCTACACCGACAGGACATAGCCAAATTATGCACATATTAAAACTTGATGCAGTAAGAAGATTTATATCATGGCATAAAAAAGAAAAAGGAGAGACACCACTTTTATTTTCAGGTGTAAGAAGTTCAGAGAGCAATAGAAGATCCAAATGGGCAAGAAGATTTCAAATTTATCAGGGAGCTTATTGGGATTGTCCTGTTTTTCACTATACAGATGAACAAGTGTGGAAATTACACTATGAATATCAGATACCAATAAATAGTGCGTACGGCACTGTTGGTAAAAGTGGTGATTGCCTCTGTGGTGCATTTGGAAATCTCGCAGAAAAGAAGGTGATCGAGAAATTTTATCCTTATTTATCTGATCATATAAGTCACTTAGAAGAAAACACAAAATCTGAGAAATATAATATTTGGGGAAACACAGATAGATCTATTTGTTCTTTGAAAGGGAAAAAGAATTCGGAGCATCTCCTTTGCAGCGAATGTTCCTTAAAATAAATACCACTAGCGTCTATATATATTTTAATGTGCGGATACAAGAGCAGGAAAATGGCTCCCTTACCTCTCTCCATTGGCAATTTCCACAGAGAAGAGTATGGGCAATTATCCCATGAACTTACTCTCACGAGGCTTAAACCGTGAAATAGGCCCCTTGAATAATAATTTGCATGACCTCAGTATATAAGAAATCGGGCTGAATAGAAAAAGAAGGATCTTCCTTGAAATGGGAAGAAATTATGATATATGATACTGAAGTAACAAAAATAAAATTATTTATTTTAGATAAGGCCAAACACCCATGCCATTCCGAGTACGCCAAATATGATAAGGCCCCATCCAAGCAATAGGGTATAATCTATCTCCTTTCTTACTGATTGCATATATAACTAATACCTCATCTTTATTTATTGTTTTCCATCCTGTAAAGAACCATTGCGGAACCACCGCTTGTGGAAGCTATGAAGATCCAAGTATAGCCTGCCATTATTTTGGTGAAACCAAACAGATTTATTATGCCATTGGCAGCTGGTATAGAGAATACCTCAAATGCTGCAAGCAAGGAGAGGAGGGAAACACCTCCAAGGACATGCTTCAGTTTCACATGGAATCCATATGACACCCTGTTCATGCTCCCCTTTTTCCCTGAAGTGCTGCTATGATGGCCCCTTACTGGCCCCTTTGTCCTGCCTTTAGTGTTCTTACTGCCCGTCATCCATTACAGCCTCTGGGATATCTCCTGAATGAGCCATCTTGCATTATTCATCACCCTGTCCAGGTTCTCCTTTCCAAGCCCTTTTCCTTCGCTCCTTGCATTATCGAGCCAATTCTTGATATATATAGAAGAATCCCCACGGAAATCTAATCCAAAATGCGAGCCTACCAGGTATGAGGAGAGCTCAGCTTCAACCTCTGCAATACCTCTCGGAAGATCTTTTCTGTAAAGATGCTCCAGTCTGGCGTGAGACATCTCATGAATCAATGTATGGAGTACATTTGTGTCTTCACCCGGTATCTTCATAACAACTATCTTCTGGCCTTCGTTTGAGTGAGCAGTATATCCTCTGGCCCCAGTTACTATGGTATCTTCCTCGACGGTATAATGCTGCTTTGCTATCTTCTTAAGGGTATTGTAGAGGGATTCTGCCTTTGCATTATCCTCCACCGGTTTACCTTTCCCCGGGATCGCAGTGGTTTGGGATATGTCATAAACAGATCCAACACTGAAGATATGGGTTAATCCTCCACCTTCAGCGTCGAATTTTTCCCTTAAGAGTTCATCTATGGCCTCATCGCTGAGACCTTCCTTTCTCTTTTTTTCAATGAATTCTTTGACTTTGCCCGGTCCGTCTTTCTTGGGAATTCCTATTGGATACAGCACATTAATTCTGGTTGCATCCTCATTAACCGTTCTTCCGAAATAACCCCATTCAGCCTTGGATCTGACTATGGTAGGAGTCTCAAACTGGAATGTTATAAGAAGTGAATTGAACGAGGAATAGTCTCCCAGGGTACCTGAGTACTTTTTTAATTGCAATAGAAGATCATCAACACTGGTTATTTTGGAGAGATCTCCCAGCATCCCCCACGCTTCCTTCTCCAGATCACTAACAGATGGCCCTATGCTACTGATCTGTACTTCTCTTTGCTTCCTGTCAGTCTCAATTGCAAATCTCCTCTTCTCGTCTCCTTTTCCTTTTGTTATCCATTTCTGTGTCATTTTTTCATTCCTTTGCGTTCTTCTTTATTTCATTTTTAACAAGATTATTCATATTTTCAAACTCCGGGTGAGTTTCCAGTATTTAAAGCAACCAAAAATTCGATCAAAGATCGCCTTTTGATTCATGTATATATAATAATAGAAGTTCAACATCACAACATGCCATTTTCTATTATTTTTACAGGAAGTTACAGGTTCTGTATCACTGGCATGTGAGTGGCACATGCCACCTGACATGCCACCACTTCTATCTCTTATCATCATCCTCATCCTCCTTACCTTCTTTTTTCCCTTCCAATGCATTCTTACGCTTCTCCTCCTGATGCTTTATTGCCTTCTCTCCTTCCACAACATCCTTGACAACATTCACATGCTGTTCGCAGTTCGGGCAGACGGTTCGTTTTCCATCCCCTGTATAAGTCCACGCATAGCTGCAATGCCTGCATTTTACCTGTATGCCAGAATTTCTATTTTCCTCCATGTCCGCAATATATATTCTGTGATTGCAGCTTGGGCATTGAGCTATTTTTCTGTATCCTGTATAGTCCCATTCATAGCCACACTCATCACATTGGATATTCACTGCCGGATTTCCATTTTTTAGCAAGAGCTTTCCGCCATCCAGGATGTTGAGCTGCTCCTGAAATTCTTTGAATCTTGACTCCATATATTCCTTTTTTTTGATCTCATAAGCCTCCCTGAGTTCCTTGCTGGGCAACTGGAATTTGGCCATTTTGATCACTATTTCAGAAATTCCCCGGTGAATTCTAGGAAATTTGGCCAGTGGATGTTCAGGATCCCAGGTATTCCTTGAGATCAGTTTTATTTTCATGAGGCCCTGAACATCAGTTGCTTCGAACCTGATATGCACAAGTTTCCTTGACTGCCGTTCAATGAATGTCTCATCAGGAACAGTAATAAAAGTGAGTATCTGTTTGTACCTGAACCCCTGAGTCAACATCCCAAAGACTCTTGCACTGGTTTCCTGCCATAATCTTGCATTGATGCCAAGCCCTGCATCGTCAAATATTATGACAGAACCTGGAGGAAGCCCTCCGTTTACAAGAGACAGGAATTCTTTGACAGTAAACACTATCCTGTCAACTGTGAAGTTTGGATCCACTCTCTCTGCCAGCCTTATTGAAGCCATTGATTTTCCGGAGCCTGTATCACCAATGAAAAGTGCAATAATATTCCTGTTCTTCTTGATTCTATTCCTTATCCATTGCATTAACCAAACACTGTTTTTCATTGATTCTGATGAAATGTTTTCAGTATCCTCGCTCATATGCCATCCTCACCTCCCTCCGTGTAAGTCAGGTTTTCGGGTATCATAAGGCCTAACCTTGAATACAGTCTTGATAATGATCCCAGCCACTCATAGAGTGCCTCAAAACCTCCTGATATGTAACTATCTGAAGGGTAGAGTTTTGAAATTTCCTGAATGTGCTTCTGTGCCAGTTTGTATTCCTGCAGGTATTTATCATCATGATACGATGAAATGAGATGGTGCAGAGCTTTCAGTTTTTCACCCCAGATGTAGAGGTTTCTCGGGTTATGTACTGTGTCTCCGGGAAATTCACTTGCTTTAACAAGAAGATCATAAAGGAGCCTAAGCCCTTCAGGTGTGGCCTCATCTATTGGCATCCTGATTCGCCTCTTCTTTTTCAGCAGAATTTGATTCAACTTCCAGAGTGGATCTCCTGACAACCTTTTCAAGCATTGAGCATGAAGGGCCCTCGTATGATTCATCCAGTGACAATTCATAAAATCCCGGGATATGTATGTCCTCAACGACAGAATCCGGAGAAAGTGGCATAGATCTCATACCCTCATCCTCCTTCTCCTGAAAGTCCCTGAATTTTGTTTTGAGCCACAGGTTCCCGTCTAACTCTATGCCTTTCAGCTTCAGGTCCCGGAAGATGCTCTCCACCTTCCAGTCCTTCACATTATTCCTGGTCATTTCCCTCTCCCTTCTTCTTCTCAATGAGGGCCTTCAGGAATGTTGGATTGTTCAGAAGCTCATTGACCTTTTTCTCCTGGATCTCTGCCTGCTGTTCATCGATCTCCTGCTTCCTGACAATCTCATGCACGTCAGAACGGAATGCTGTCTCTATGGCATCGATCATTTCCCTTGTCTGCCTTGTTCCTTCTGCAATGGCCTCAACCTTGCCCGTCTTCTTCAATTTCGCCACTTCCAGCAAAGTTTCCTTGAGCATGTCTGTGAGATCGTCAATGATCGAGGAGAACATCATGTACTTCGCACGGTTATAATGGGCCCATGCAATGTCCACAAAATACGGGATATTCGTTCCCGGGATGAACTTCACTTCGGTGCACCAGTATGTTAGCCTGCCATTGATCTTTCCCTGCTCCAGGGTGAGGCCCGTCTTCTTCTTCACCAATGCCCAAATCTCCTCGCTCACAAAGATGCGCTCCCAGTCCATGGCATCATCCGTTGGTACCATAAGGAAAGTTCCCGATCTGGTCCTGAGGCTCCTGGAATACATGGTGAGAGCGGGAATGAATATGGCAAGAGATCCTATGGTAAACAGTAATCCAACGATCCTGTACTCTATGTATGCAAGGAAAGCTCCGACAAGGAGTTGCGGCAGGAGGCTCTTTATGAGGCTCCTCCTGCTTGTGAACTTCTTCAGGGCTTCTATGTTGGTGTTCTTTATAGCATCCCTGAGTTCTGCCTTGAAGTCATCATGAAAGCCGGATTCAAAGGTCTTCTCCCTCCTTCTTTCGATCCAGCCTCTGCCCTGCCTGTCCTTCATATGAATATCGCCTCCCTCTTTTCCTTCTCAAGGATATACCGACGTCCGGAGAACATGGCTATGGCCACCGCAAAAAGTGTGGCCACGAAACCTTTCACAAGGGCCTCTTCATACTGGTAATTTGTATACAGGGCGGCAGGTGGCCTTGGCCCGTAATATTTCGACACGGGCATGGAAGATACCAGCTCGTTGGGGTAGTTCCAGGACTTCTGGCCCAGCTGGACTGCGATTGATACCTTGGATGTGCCGCTGGATATGTTGTATCCCACGTCCCTGATGCCGGAAACGTTTCCGGACGATGTCTCTTTCCCGTTCACGTATATCCTGTACGGAGTGGAAGATGAGGAGATCAGCCTGATTGAAAGGTCAGGATAGAGAAGGGCCCCTGATACGTTGTCCGATACTGTCAGGAACTGTGACTGCCCAGGAAGCGAGGATGAGAGGAATACGCATGTTATGTTTGCCTGTGAGGCCTGGGGCTGTTCTTTCAAAGATATATCGCTTGCTTGCTGTGGTGAGGATCCTGATATTGGAGCTGCAAGCATAAGGGATGCCAGGGAAACAGCAAACAAGCCCAGAATTATGGCGGAATGCCTCATCTTTTCAGGCCCCTGAGCTGCTTTGAGCGGATTGAATGGATCATCCATTCCTTCTTTTCACGGATCTTCTCCTTCAGTTTTGAATTGCTAGTGATTCCAAGGACGCCAAAAATGCTCCCGTACGTTGTGTTGGTTGGGGGATTGGATCCTGAGAAGAATCCTTTGAGCATACTCCATATGCTCCCTGCAGTCAGGCCCAGCTTGGTCAGGACGTACAGGCCAACGATCAGGACGATAACTGCCATTACAGTGTCAGTGATTTTTCCCATCAGTTTCCGCCCCCTTCTATGGCTATCCTGTTCAGCTGCCACATTTCCGGTGTGCCCGGAAGGGATTTGTATATGTTGCCACCCGCAAGTCGCACGCTGATCTGCCTGATGGTTTCCCTTTCCTGGTCTGCAATCCTTGGCGCAATCATTGCCCCGAATTCACCACCTTTCATGTGCCCTTCAAAGTTCACTGGATAATCTGTTTTGAACTTCACGGTCAGGTTTTTTTCCCCGTTCCGTGCCTCCAATGACTTCATGGATCTCATGATCTTCCTGAAGTATCCCACGTCTAGTTGGGTAATGAATTCCTTGATGTTGGAATTGAACATC
This sequence comes from Thermoplasmata archaeon, assembly GCA_021833045.1. The sequence goes on along the minus strand of JAKBGP010000029.1, from coordinate 762 downwards.
ATGAACTCCATTGGCTTTCCGAGGATTTTTAAATCGTTTGTTTCCGGATCCGTTCCCCTGAGGGCAATGTATGCCTGGAAGGAACCCACGGGCTTGTAGAGCACAACCTCGCTGGCCTCCTTGTTCTCCTTTATCTCCTTAAGCAGAGTGGCCTGCTCCTCCTTGCTTATCCTGAATATGGAGCTGTCCTCTTCAGTGTATGACAGGTTTGGCTTCCTGACCTTCTGCCCAACTGGTTCCACGGGCTCCACAGTCCCCTCAAGGATCTCGTATATCATTGCTACCCTGGCATCGTCAACTGCAACCAGGGTGCTTTTTCCATCCTTGGAATATGCGGAAACAGGGCTCCACCCTTTCCCTGCAGCTTTGGAAATCTGCTCCATTTCATCCCTTGCAGTGGAGGGGTTTAATGCGCCCCAACCCGGATTTTCCTCATCCTTCCCATTGCCAGCATTCACAACGGGCTCAGGTGGCGCTTCCTGTTGCTTTGGCAGCGTGGCTTCATATGGAGTGTAGAGATCCAGCCTCATGTTTGTCTTTATGAGCCTGGCCCTCTTCCCCTGATCCCTCAGCTGCTGCACATCCTTAAGTGCGAGCTCCCGGGGTATTCCATAGGCTTTCCTATTTATCGGGTACACCTTCTTCTCCTTTCCCTTTCCTTTTGTCCTGAATTCAGTCATTTTTCTTACCTCCTGATACATATTTTATGTCATTTGCTGCAATATCCCTCAGCTGGGGCCTGGTGAAGTTCAGCCTGTATAT
>JAKBGP010000285.1 GCA_021833045.1 Thermoplasmata archaeon | reverse complement strand
ACTCACTCTCCAGATTTGGCCATAACGTCAGAAAGAGTTTGTTGCCATTGCTGCATCTGGTGGAGAAAACCTCACTGGATTGAGTTCCGAACATGATTGGATATGGACCGGTTGAGATTTGATTAATGTCTAAATTGCCTAAGAACTTATATTATTAATAATTTACAGAGTTTTGTCTTAATGCTACATTATTTCATGGACTGATCCAAGTCTTCAATTCTGACTATTTTTTCAAAATCTGAACCGTTTTCTTTTCTCAAGTAATTCAATACTCTCTTGTGAACCTCCATAAGATATGAAACATGGCCTATCTTCATTGTCTCATCAAACTTATCGTAATAAGAAAACTCTGTTCCTGGGAAATCTTTACGTGTGAATGTTATTCTGCAAAGAAGCACATCTAGACCAATATTTAGAAGAATATAAAAGTTCCTCAAGTAGAGCTTTTAAACATTAATTGAAGGCAGATCTACGAACACTATTGCATAGCGTCCCGAAAGTTGTGTAAACCTAAGGATACCTCTCCTGGAACATCTCTCTTGTCTCATCCTGGCATTTATAATATCCCCTCAATGTTCTCAGGGACCACTTCTCATTTATCTCAGCTACCCTGAGATAGATGATCTTCATTGCACTCTCCTCTGATGGGAGAGAATCAATGATCTTTATCCTGCGCAGTATTTCCTTGTTCATGCGTTCTATGAGATTTGTGGAATGGATAGATCTCCTTATGGATTCAGGATAATCATAGTATTTCAGCAGTATTCCCAGATTCTTCTCCATATTGTACACCGGCCGGGGATACTTCGAAGACCATTTGTCCTTGAATGCATTGAACTGATCAATGGCCTCATCCCTTGATCGGGAGAGAAATATTCCCTTGAGGAGAGATTCCATAAACTCCTTCACTGTCGATCTGACTATTTCAGATACTTTTTTATCCAGTTCTTCCATTGTTTATTGCCTCCTGGGTGGTTCCTGGATGCATCCTTTCATTTTTCATGAAGCTTATCTCATGATCTGGGACTGATCCCGGTTACTCTTACACAAAATTCGGGATACTATCTTTTTCTTTGGATATTGCCATTGCATTTTACATCCACTTTGAAGTTTCCAGCTTGAAAAAATGTAAAAAAACAAACCAACAAAATTCATAATGTTTGAATCTCAGAAATTATGAGTAAACGAATTAATTTTTGTATAAGGAAGAATTTTCCAAAATGCTTCTGATGCCGGTTTCAAACATCTCAGACGCATTAGTGTCGCTCAAGCCCTGCATCATACTTATCATTATACCATTGTGCAGTGCGATCAAGGTAAGGGATAGCTTTCTGGAATCAGCATCCCTTGAAATCAAGCCCCTCTCTTTGAGTAACTCGAGTCTGCTGGAAATTATCTTCACGTAATTTTCATAGCTTTCCATTAATATTTTTCTCACCCTTTGATTTTTATTGATTTCCCCAAGTGCAAAAATCCAGTGAAATCTTAAGTGCTCAGGCAGCTCCAATTCAGTTTTGAAGAAACTTTTAGCGCTCTCAAGAATATCCTCAGATACAATTTTGTCTAGGTTATCTTCCAGCAGTTGCATATTCCTCTTGCATACCTCGTAAAGTAGTTCTTCTTTGTTTTTGAAATACAGGTAAAGCGTACCCTTTGTTACCCCTATCTCTCTGGCAATATCATCCATACTGGACTCCTGGTATCCTGATTCAAAAAAGAGCCTTGAAGCCGATTCCATGATGGTGTTCATCGCCTGCTTCCTGTATCCTTTAACTACTCTGGGCATAATTGTAATTACAATTGAATATTAAAGAATTCACGAAAGAAAGATTTAATACTGAATAGTCATTCAGATAACTAACCATTATGAAAAACAACGATGAAGTTGATGTAAACGGCATACAAACAGTCTTTGGAGCCACAGGATCGTATGGGTATTCAGTGATCATGAAACTTCTCGAAAATGGGTATAAAGTAAGAGCTGTCGTCAGAGACGAGAAAAAAGCAGCAGATCTCTTTCACGGGAATGTGCAGATAGCCGTTGCAGACGTTACAAACGGAGAAGAGATCTCCAGGGTATGTAAGGATGCGGCGGTCTTATACTTAGGGCACAATTTTCCCTATGGTCTGTGGAAAAACTATTACATGAATTCAATTCTCAACATTCTAAAGGGCTGCAGAGGATCAAAGCCTCTGGTAGTGTTTCCAGGAAATGTATATGGCTATGGCAAATTCCAGCATTTACCTGTTGATGAATCTCACCTGCTAAATGCGAGATCGGAAAAAGGCATGTTAAGGAACCAGATAGAGTCAATTCTATGGAGTTATCACCTCAAAGGAAGAATTAACCTGATCATACCAAGATTTGCAGATTTCTACGGTCCAAATGTAGTAAATGAACTGTATGGTGCTATGTTTCGCAACGCTATCCAGGATAAGCCAGTAATTTGGCCTGTCAACGCTGATGTAGAACACAACTTCACTTATATTGAAGATGCGGCTCAAGCGACTCTACTAATGGTACAAAACCCAAATGAATACGGAAAAGTATTTCATGTCTCAGGTCCGATCACAACAGCCAGAAAATTCATAGAAGAAATCTATTATGTTTCAGGTAACAAATCGGCAATTAAGGTGGTTTCTAAAAAATTTATCAGAGCACTGGGAATTTTTAATTCAAATGCCAGAGAACTCATTGAACTTCTTTACGAATATGAAGAACCCTATGTCATAGACGATACAAAATTATTGAAGACGTTCCCACATTTTTCTCACACTCCATACAACGTCGGAATTAGAAGAACTGTTGATTGGTTCAAGAATAAGATGAGGACTCCAGGAAGATAAAAGTGATTGTTAGTTAATCATCTGGTCTCTTCTAATTTTTACTTGAGGTGACTTAAAAATTATCATTTTTAATCTTGACAGATAAGTTTTTGAATGAAAGAGACTGATTGGGATTGATTAAAGTTTTAAGCGAACACTGAATTAAGAGATCTATCGGTCGTAGACAATGCTTCTATGGCCTACCTTCAAGATCAATATTCTAACAGATTCATGCTTAATGTCAAGGATCACTCTATAATCTCCAACTCTTAGCCTGTAATAC
>JAKBGP010000284.1 GCA_021833045.1 Thermoplasmata archaeon | reverse complement strand
AATCTCGAAACCAGTCAGGTCCAGCACAGAGGATTCTTTTAGAATTTTATGCACATTTTCTTCCGAATCCGAGAAGAATAAGGTGAAGAGCGAACTTGAATTCAAAACATAACTCGAAAACACCATATCACCTTTGATCCCGGTCTTTTCTTAAATCACCAAGAATCTGGTTACGATCAACGTTCCTTAGCATTCTATGTATCTTAGAAAGACTTTCTAAGATATCCTTATCGTTTCTTCTTTCGATCTCATTCTTCAATGACTCCCTCATTACCTCCGAATAATTTATCTTTAATCTCTTGGCTTCTGCCAATGTCTGTTCATTCACACGTATACTTACAGGTTTTGTCATACAATATTGTTTGTTATCTACCATATATATACTATGTGGCCATTTCTCTAATTTCTATATTTTAGGCTTCATAAAAGTCTAAAGTGAAGCTTAAAAATAGGAATCACGATAAATAAATATCAAACATTTACTAAGTAAAATTTATATCCTGCACTGTTCAACGAACATTTAATAATGGACAAGTTTTAGAAAATAGGTATGTAGTCATTTAATTAATTAAGTGCATACACGTTTTCCTCTAAATGAAGATGAATAGTCATTCATAAGCTTCTTACATAAAGATGTGGATATAGTTGTAAAATCCTGAATCTCTACCAGATACACGTTAGTGCAAAGTAGGGGAGCTTGTTAGCGTTGTATCTACTGGTGACTGGTCTGCACGCTTCGCACGTTGTCTGAATTCCTTTCTTAGTACCCATTACTAAAATTATCCTCCTTGATGAGAGCAATAATGATCCACTTTCCCTGTAATTCCCTTTCTGTACATATTAAATAGATGTTGCCTCTTCTTTAGAAAGCTCCTCCAAATCTGTCGCTCAGTTCCGTTCGATGCAATGAACCGGAGCAATCCGAATAAGACGCACATCATCTCTAAAATGTAAATTTATAACGAGGAAAACCAAATGACATTGTAATTTCCCCAAGGTTCAATGTCAAGTAGTAAAATTCTCACAGGGGACGTTTCCCTCTGGCTTTTATAATCTTATCCTGAGAGATTTTTCTCAATTTTTTACGTATGGGAACGTCGATTCCATATTTCTCCATTAACTCTTCGCATTTTTCATAAAGTGATGCTTCCCAAATATTACCCTTTTGATCCTTTTCAGATTGCTGCATGCACTCATTGAGAACCCATTCGTAATCTATGCCCGTTCTCGCTATAAGCGCCATATCCTCTAAATCCCGGTCTCTCTCAGTCATGCCTTTCATGAGAAACATGTCTTCATTTGATAATCTGGAGACAGTGAGTTTTCCTCCTGAGAATATCTTTCCCGCACGAAGCTTAATTGTATTAGTCAATGCCAATTTTTTCGCAACATACTTTACGAATATTTCCCATCTAAATCCTTCAAGGTTCTCCATGGCAGTTGCAGATAACTCATTATAAGGTCTGGACAAGTGTTGTGGTTGTAACAAGTGATATCCACATTTTTCAAGAGAACCTACTAAAATGTCATGAGCTCGCTCATCCTCTACAATTACATCAATGTCTTTTGTTCCAGGTTTAAGCCCTGCTATTGACATAACTGCTCCACCCAGTAAATAGATAATTAATTCTTCACTGAGAACCACATCCAACCTACTGAGCTCCTTTGTGATATATTTTCGGGTGAAGTTGCGTCTATCTGGATCGATCAACCCATCCTCACCCCGTACAAATCAGCCTGCTCCCGGAGTTCTTTTGGATCGGGAAGTGGCCATTCTCTTATTCTTCCATTGCTGTTTATATAGTTGACAAAATTTCTAGCAATGTCCACTATCTTATATTTGCGAGACTTTTCCAAGAGTAAATTCATGTCTATATTTCTTCCATTCTTTAACGCTAGAAGTAGTGCATAGGTGGAATATGTTTGGCTCTCTGGATCTATGAGCAAGGTGTGAAGAATTATATCTTCCCCTGCTAGCGCCGTTAGATTTGGCTCATGGTAATAATATAAATCCGATGTGAGGAACTGTATTCCATAAGTAGGTGAAACAGTAAGTGCAGTAGGAAAAGTTTGATTTGGCAAAATTTCAGGTTTCCTCGTGGCGTTATCCCTTATCTTGTATAGACAACGGTAACCGCTCCTCCAAAGAATGATTGCATCTCCTGGCAGCTTCTCCATCAGGTACCTCCTGCTAACGTGATCTGAGTATTCACTGATGAAGCGTGACAGGTTGCTATTCCTTGGCTGCTTCCCGGATGAGCTGGAATACATCCCGTACATCGATAAATTATGATTTGCTCTCCAGATGGAAATGGAAGAAACATCAAACTTAAAACTCTCTTCTCCTGTTATGTTCTTGAAGAGTGCTACAATATTGGAATTAGAAATCGTTTCTTCCCATGGAACATAAGGCTCAGCCCTGAATACTTCGCGTAAGGAAAGAGCGTAATTCTGATCTGAGATATTCACTAATTTCTTCATACCATGCCTCTCAGTTTTAACGATTCCCTTCTCTTCGAGACTATTCACTGTTTGAGATATAGTGCTTTCCGATTTCCCCAATAATGTCGAAAGATCACGAATGGATGAACCGCCATGGTCAGAGATCATTCTTGCAGTAGCTACTTCATTTTCAGAAAATGCATATGTTAACATTTTTTCCTTCATATTATATTGCATAATTACGAATAACTATATAAGCACTTTTGATTTATGAAATAACAAGGAATGGTGCAGCCATAAGTAAAATAATTTCAACTATACACTATGTGATTTGCAAGAGATTGGTGGTGATATTTGGTGCTTAATGCGCATACAACGAGTTCTACGGTGTCAGAAGTTGAAGTCTCCTGCAATAATAATCATTTATAATAACACCTGTCATCTAAAGACGCAATATCTGTCATAGGAAAAAACATGGTGTCATGATTCAGTTTCAGTATAATTGAATTGTCCAAAATCTGTTTTGTTAACAGATAAAATACATTGAAATATCTATTCAAAGGATAGGTAGGGATTCGAACCCTAATAAATGAGATCTGCAGTCTCACGCATCACCTCTCTGCCACCTATCCGCCAGACGTCATAATTTTAACTTATTTTATGATGTCGATTATGGCATTGCCGAC
>JAKBGP010000028.1 GCA_021833045.1 Thermoplasmata archaeon | reverse complement strand
GTGGACATGGAAAAACCCAAAAAAGATTATTAGTTTAAATAATATCTATAGGAAACTATGCCTATTTACGCCGTGGATGAACACGAGTTAATGCAGGAAGAGTCTACTCTCAAGGAAGGAGATGCGGAAATCCAGGATGGCACCCTATACCTTACAGACAGAAGGCTCATTTACGAGAAGAAAGGAAAAAGGAGCCTCCTTCATGCTTCTTCTTCAAAGACTTACATGGATGTTCCGCTTTATGAGCTCAAGAACGTATCCACTTCAGTCCCCATGATCAAGGTCTTCACAAAGAAGTACCTCACGGTGGAATATGACGATGCAGGCTCTTCCAAGAAATATGAATTCCTGCTTTCTGACCCAAAGAAGTGGCACGAAGAAATTTCCCGATGGGTAAGCGATGCAAGGAGACATTATGAGGACGAATCAAAGAAACATGAAGAGGAAAGCCATCGCAGGGAAGTGGAACTTGCCAATGCGAAGTCATCCAAGACCAATATTGGAATGGCGTATTTTGGCAAGGAACCTAGTCTTTCCAACAAACCAACGGTGATTGAATCTGATGGTGGGAAACCTGAATCATCAGTGAAGAAAGCATTGAAGGGACCCAAGTATGTGCCGCTCCTCTGTGAGACATGCGGTACGGAACTGAAATCTGAAATGAAGTTCTGCCCCAACTGTGGTGCAAAGGTTAACCATTAGGTTAAGTTAACCATTTCAACTTTTTATTTTTGATTTAAGGGTATCTTCATTCATGTTCTGGTGCAAATGCGATCCATTTAGGTGGACGTTTCAATCCAGTATTTTGCGTGAAAGAAGAAATCAGTAAATCCTGTTCAGGACGTTTGCCTTTAAGTATTCTATGACCTCTGCCACATGAGATTTCATTCGGTCTCTTGCTGCTGTTGCATTTCCCAACTCCATGGCCTTAATGACATCTTCGTGTTCCTTTATTTCACTGAGTCTTCTCTCGTTGCTGCTGAACAATGCGGTTCGGATAACCTTAAGCTTCAGCCTGATCTGTATGGTATATTCCGCAATATACCGGTTCCCACTCGCCTTTGCTATTATAGAATGGAATTTGCCGTTCAAATCTGCAAGTTTAATGGGATCAGGATCGCTATCCTGATTCACCCGTTTGAACATTTCGAGGGTATTTTTCAGTTCGCTTATCACCTCAGGAGTTAGTTTTTTTGTGGCAAGGTAGGTTGCTTCTGATTCAAGTATACCCCTTATTTCATATAATTCCAAAACTTCGTTTTCCTCGAGGAATATGATGTTATAGAAACGGCCGTTTCTTGCGACCAGACCTTCAACTTCCAGTTGAACTAATGCTTCCCTTACGGGCGTCTTGCTCATGTTGAGGCTTTTGACGATATTGTCCGGGCTGATTGATTGTCCAGCCCGGTATTTTCCATTTAAAATTCCATCAAATATGTATTTGTAAGCTGTTTCAGTCAGTGTCAGTTTATCAGAATTTTCTATTTTCATCGAATACTAAGGAATGCTATCCTTTTAAAAAACATTTTATTCAGCAATCACAGTTCAAAAAGATACAACAACAATAATGATTGAATGATTATATTTCCGACATTCAGCGTAAATAGTCCGAGAAGAAAGAACAATGACCTAAAATTTCAGTGTTAAAATTTTCTTTTAATGAACAGTGGAAATTGTTCTTTGTAATTAAGGACAATGCTTATAGTTCTCTGGATATTGATTGTCTTTGATATAAATGGAAATTTTCGAAACAAAGGTTGTAGATATCGATCATGTGGAGTTTCATAATCCAGTAATCATAGGGGGTTTTGTTGGTAGCACCCTTACCGGATTTATTGCTGCAAGCTACATTATTGAAAGGTTTCAGATGCATCAGGTCGCACATGTGAAATCACCACATATACCTCCGATTGCAGTGTTTATTGGAAAAAAGCTCAGGACTCCATTCAGGATATATTCAAACAAGTCAGGAAATCTGATGGTTGCGATCTGCGAAGTTCCAATCGATGACGAGGGGCTTTATGAGATATCGGGAGCCCTTACATCATGGTTTTCGGAATCTAAACCGAAAAACTTGATTATTCTAGAAGGATCTCCCGTTCAGCAGATAGTAAGCGAGCACAAAGTATACTGCATAGCGAACGAAGACTTGTTGAAAACATTTACAAGCAAAGGACTTGAGCCTGCTCATTCAGCCCTTATCACTGGAATGGGCGGAGCTTTGATGAATGAGGCTCTGGCGCATAAGATCCCTGCGATCACTTTCCTTACGCCTGCCTCTGCAAATATTGCAGATCCTGGTTCAGTACTTGCCCTTATCGAAAATGTCAATGATGCTTTTGGGTTTAAGATAGACACTGCAATTCTTGAAGAAAGCGTGAAGGACTTCCATAATCAGCTCAAGGAACTTATGAGCCAGTACAAGAAAACCTACTCAAAAAGTGATAAGGCTCCAGGTGAATCCATGTATGGGTAAAAGGGACATTCGATGCTCTATTGTTGACTCTACACTTTTAATTAGGGCAATTTTTCCAATGGTTTGAACAGTTTGAATAGAAAGGAGTAGGCCATACTAGATGATACAAGCCTTTCCATGAATGACTTCCTTGGGGTGACTTCTCTTATTTTCCTTTTGAGGTCTTACAACTTCACCAAATCATTTTTCGCATCATCTTTGGTGGTTATTTTATCAATGAGGCCAAGTTCAAGGGCCTGTGCGGCTGAAATATTTCTCCAGTTTAAACCTTTTCAGCAACTTCTGCGGAAAGTTGGCGATTCTTATTTATTTTATTCTTGAACACAGTATAGGAATGTTCCAGGATTGCCAGATACTTATCTTTCGCAGCAGCACTGCTTTCAGTGAATGGATTTAACATGCCCTTGTATCCACATACTTTGAGAACTTTACTTTTAATTCCTAATTTATTCATCAGCTGGTTTACGTTTGGTTCTATTCCTATCACACACATCGAACCGAGAATGGAGGTTTCATGGCGTAGATTTTTGTTGATGCGCTTGCGATCCAGTATGTCCACGAATTGCCTGTTCCACGTATCATTGAAAATATTGGGGTCTTACCTTTAAACCTAATGGTGTCTCCCATTAACATTTCTGAGAAATTTGCATCCCTGCCGCCTGAATTCACTACGAGAAATAACGCCTTATATTTTCTGCTTGAACCAATATACGAGACCATTTCCTCAAGTTGCCTTGCAGTTCGCGAGCTTATGTTGCCAGAAGTTCCACTCGAGCTATTGCTATGACGTAATCAGCAAAAATGAGAATTTATAATTGAGCACTTTTGATCTATCAATATGATTGGAATGGTACAAGGACCAAAGGATAACCTACTTTGACGGTGCGACCATCACCCGGTCCAGTTCAAGGCAGATCATATGGATTATAGAGATGTGCACTTCCTGTATTATGGGAGTAAAGTCTGATTCGACTGCAAACAAGTCATCAACGATATTCCTGAGCTTTCCTCCGCTTTTGCCAGTAAGCGCGACTGTATAAGCACCTTTTCCTTTTGCAGCCTGCATTGCCTTGACAACATTGGCTGAATTTCCAGATGTGCTTATGCCAACAACTATGTCCCTTTCTGTAGCCAGCGCAGATACGGGCCTCGAAAAGATATCTTCATAAGAATAGTCATTCCCTATTGCTGTCAATGAAGATGTGTTTGTGGAGATAGCAACAGCGGGCAGAGCTGCCCTTTCAACCGTAAAATGGCCATCCAGCTCACCGACAAAATGCTGAGCATCGGCTGCAGATCCGCCATTCCCGAAGGCAATTAATTTACCACCACTCGAAAGTCTATCGTGCAGAAGTATGGAAAATTTCTGAATTTTTTCCAAATCCACAGATTTTCTCGCTCGAAGTCCTTGTTCAATATACTCATCAAGAGTTATCATATTCTCATAGGTATTGCCTGTTTGTTTTATTAAGTTTGAGAAGCTGAAAATTTCTTTATTTACAATTAATGATATCATTGCTAACCAATAATACCAAAAGAATAAATGCTGTTTTCATTATGCAATTTATCATAAGACGACGGAATAGAATTCAATGATTGCAACTGTTATTGTATATACATATAAGCGGACAGATTATATTATAAGAGCAGTAAATTCTCTATCACGACAATCTATCGGTCGAGAAAACATAGAAATTATTGTTGTTAAAGGGTTCAGCGATGAGGAAATCGACGCCTTTCTCTCTGAGAATGCTGACAAGAGCTTTGTAGTGGATGAAAAGGCACATGGTAAGAAATTATCTGCGGGTATTACCGCTGCGACTGGGGATTACATCTTCTTGATGGATGATGATGATGAATTCGAAGAAAATAAAATAAAGATGGTTGTTGATAAGTTTAGAGCAAATGAACAGATCTCTTTCATCCACAATTCTATCCACAGAATTGGAGAAGACGGAAAATATCTTAAGGGTCTACGGGAAGCTACTCCAAAACAAGACATTGTTCTTGACACAAACAAAGTGAACAGGGCTAATATTTCAAAATTTTTCCGTTATAGGGCAAACTGGTATTCCAGTTGCATGGCATTCAAGATTGAAGTGCTGAAGCGAAATTTGAATTTGATCGACCAAGTTTATCAAAGCGTGGACCCATTCCTTTTCCTATGTGCACTCAATTTTGAAGGTTTGATGTTGTTAATACCTGACAGGTTAACAAAATACAGAATTCATACAAGCACCACAAATTACAAAATTGCTTTTGACAAATACATCGAGTCAAAAGTATTGTTTTATAAGCGCTCTGCGGAAATTGTCAATCTTTCAAAGAATATGATTAGGCGCCGTGAGTTGGAGCCCTTTGTGAATGCATACTTAATGCACAATTATTTCATGAGCCAAATTTTGATGCCAGATGCAGGTCGAAAACATGACTACCAGTCAGTCATTCAATATATACCCACTCTGAACTATGTATTTGTAAGTTATTATATGATTTGGATTGCCTTTGGTTTTTTCAAGTTTGTAGCGGGACCAATTTCCCTGAAGTTTTTTTACTTGTTCAGTACGAAGAACGCAAGTTGACCTTCAGGGTATCAGAAAAGTGAGTCTAATCTAGGATCTATCCGATAGTTTTTAACTGAATCATAAAACACGTTCATTTTTTTAATACAGCACCGTAATACTGCCTGACATTATTTCTGAATTTCTCTTTTGAGTAGAATTCTGCTCTTTCAAATCCTTTCTTAATAAAAAATTCGTAATCGTCCAGAACATCCTTTATTCCTCTTGCACAACTACGGGCATCTGGATTAACCAGTAAAGCTGCATCTCCTGCCACTTCCTCCATGACTTCGATATTCGATGCAACCACGGGAGTTCCGGCTTTGAATGCTTCAATCACGGGCTTTCCAAATCCCTCCATTAAAGTGGGAAATAACAAAACATCGCATGCGTTATAGACCTCTGAGAGCTCTTCGCTGCTAAGGGAATTAAAATTAATGCTGTCCCTGATTGGGGGGCCTACTCTCACTAATCTAAAGTCATTCCCCAATAACTCCATTGTTTTCTCTATTACCGGTAAGTTCTTTCTTTTAAGGTTGCTCGATACGGATAAAACAAGCTTTTTATTTTCTGGAAGATTTAATTTTTTTCTTAATCCCGCCTTATCTTTCAAATGTTGAATTTCATCAGGAACAGGAATATAAATCACTGAGATGTCCCCATTGAATCCAAAATTTTCAAGTTCTTTCTTAACATAATATGATGGGGCTACGATATTGTTGAATTTTTTGAATCTTTCAACAAACTTCTTAGATACGTTAAAATTTTTCCTGTACGACTCATCGTTTTCATTAAGGAAAAATAAATCGTGGATTGTGACTATATCCCGGGGGTTGGAACTTAAAATGGGGAGCCCAAATGTAGTGTAGTGAATTACAGAATTTCCAACCAGTTTTTCCAGGTCCTTGAATATATGTCTCCCAAACTTTATATTGTACGCCCAGCCAGCTCCAGCATATTTGGGAAACTTCCCCTTGTAAACGGCAGGATTTCCTCGATAATTAGAATTTAACTGATTCCTGTCCAATAACAGCATAATTCGATAGAAACCGCTGGCCTCACTGAACTCATATGAATATGAGTCCAGGCTGCTGTTTTCCCTCCCTGATCCAAGTATCACCAAATTATCCATTTCGAACTGATTTCTCCATTAAGTTTAATGTGGAATTGACCAACTTTTCTTACTTAGGAATCAGTGAACAAAATTAATAATGTTTTGTAGAGTTAGTTTAATTCAATGTTATTTTAGCATTTATTAGTTTTCAGTTTGTCTTAACTCGAAAGAGTTTTTTTTATTTAATCCGGATATTCAACTTTGATTTCGCAAAATTTACTTTGAAAAAACTTAAATCTCACGAAATTATCAAATTTTAATGGTTGATGTTTCCAATTTGGAAATTGAGGTCGACGATGATTTAGATGATACAGTGATCCATGCCACATTTCCAGATAAATACGACTTTATCCAGTCACCAACTTTGGTTGGGCCCAACAGGGCGCTTCTTTACCATAAGATTAGGCAATTTAGGTACTCCAGACAGCAAGGCTTTACTGTTCCAGAATTCCTTATTAAGCAGATTAGAAAACAAACTAGAAAGCAAATGTTCAGTGAATGGCAGGAAAGAGGAAACATAGGGGCGAAGAGACTAGGCATAAAATTACCAGAACATTTGCCTGTAAGTGGTTATGGAGAGATATACGGCGAATTAATGTATGAAGAAGAGGGATTCATTCCCGACAGAAGTTCTACAGTAATAGATGTAGGGGCCCAATATGGTGATTATTCTGTTTTGTGTTCAAAAGTATATGGGGCAAAGGAAGTGTATGCGTTTGAGCCGTTAGAAAGCAATCTAAGAGCAATTAAGGAGCTTATTGAAGTCAATAACATCAATAATGTAACATTATACCCAGTTGGTCTTTCTGACCACAAAGAATCTAAATTATTGCATTACAATGGTGAAATGTTATCCACCAATGATAATGGGGCACTTTCTCAATTATTCCAATTCAATACTCTTGACAGTTATAGAATTAGTTGTGATATATTGAAAATAGATGTTGAAGGATTTGAGTTAAAAGTTCTAAAGGGGGGTTTAAGAACCATAGAAGAGAATATGCCCAGAATTATAATCGAGGTTCATTCAAGAAGTCTTCACAAAGGTGCAGTAGGTGTGCTGAAAGGACTTGGGTATAAATTGGCGAAAAAAGATCATTTCTCTGTTTTAAATGGTTTCAATCAGAATCTCTTTTTAGAACCTTTGAGGTGAAGAATTCATCTTCTTTTGCCCTAAGCCAGCAAGACTTTACTAAGAAAATTCTCAACATAGTCTCCATTCATCTTCGATAATGTTTGAAGGCGAATTTTCATCTCTAAATAGTTGTCTGGGCTCTCTGCAAATACTCTTTCAAGTTCGAGCATAGATTCCAGAACCTTTTCAGGCGTTTCAGCAATTTTGCAGCCTGTAGCGCTTTTCAAAATTCTATTTGATGGTATATTCCGATAAATAACTGGCAATCCAAAAGCCAATGCTTCCATAGGTACTGCAGATGAAGCCTCTGAAATAGAAGGGAAGAAGAGAACCTGGGAATTTCTCATAAGTTCATTCATCCTTTCTTCTGAAACAAAACCTTCTATGATAACATTGGGTCTTTCAATCTCTTTTAGTTCTCCAGATCTTGATCCGCTTCCTAGAATGACAAGATTCATTCTGTCTGGAATTTTACTTGCAACTTCCTTCAACATGTCAAAACCCTTCTCTGTTTCATGGCGTCCAATAAACAAGATTGTGAAGGGCCCTACCTTATTCAGGTTCTTTATTGTTGGGAGTTCACCTATATAGGAATTTGAAAGTACCCTGATTTTTTCCTTATAGTCTGAAAATAAGGATATTTGAGATTCATCAAGCAGGTGAATAGTTTCGAACCGGGGGATCAACTTAACTGTTTTTCTTTCTAGGAAATTCAGATTAGTTCCCCTAGAAATAACCGGGTTGTGAAGTCCAAATACTCTCTTAGCACCTGAGTTTTCTGACCAGGAAAGCAATTGTTTTAGAAAAAGGTAAAATGTGGTGTATGTATAGATGACATCATAACCTGAATATTCCATTTTTTGAGCCATATGTAAGGGAGAAAATTTCCCCCTTTTAAACGGATATTCATAATAGGTGAATTTAAGCTTTGGAGTCAAATCTTTCTCGGGCAGCCGTTCAATCCCTCCTGGCAAATATGAAAGGTATTTAGCCGTAACTACGTGGCCGCGTTCCACGAGCGAATTCATAACCTTAATCGCCCATTTTTCCCCCCCACCATAGCTTCTCAGACTATTGCTGGCTGTAAATAAAATATTCACCATTTTTTATTCAAGTACATAACTGTAAAATAAGGCATATTTTTTGCGGTTAACTTAAGTTTCTCGACATAACCGCTTCTTCACTTTCACATACATAAATACAAGCTAATAACTGCTTAATATATGCTCAACTTTCAAATTAAGAGGAGCATTGGACTTACAAACTATCAAATCTCAACCTTTTCCCGTTATTGACAATTCGAACATTGATAAGTTCGAAAGAGGCATAAAACGATCACGGCGGAAATCAAAAAAATTCGCCTTCAATCTTATAAATACATATTTGCCAGGCCTCTACAACCGTATTATGTTATCCATGTGGAAAAAAGCATTTCATCAGACTTGGGGCAATCCAATCTATTTTTCAAAGGCACCGGGTGAGTTGAATGTAACTAATATTGGGCGTAGATC
The DNA here is from genome assembly GCA_021833045.1 of Thermoplasmata archaeon. The sequence continues at coordinate 6,763 of JAKBGP010000028.1, read as the reverse complement.
TTATTGTGCAAATATGATAGACTGTCATCACGTATCCCTGGAAACCCTCATACACATAGGCAATTATACGTCAATAGGGCAGAATTTGAAATTTATTGGCTCATCGGGACATTCACTTAATTCCCTGACTACATTTCCATTTGAAAGTTCAAGAGGGAAAAAGACATACAAAATATCAATCGGAAGTGACGTATGGATTGGAGATGACGTTACTATAATTGGGGATATAAAAATTGGAAATGGCTGTGTAATAGGGGCCGGATCAATAGTTACAAAAGACCTGGAGGATTTTGGGGTTTACGTGGGCAGTCCTGCAAAACTCCTTAAATACCGTTTTCCACCAAATATAATCCAAAAACTGAAGAAACTTTCATGGTGGGACCTTGATGATTTAACTGTTATGTCAATTGAAAAACATCTGACTTCGGAAAATTTGCAGGAAAGTACGGAATTCCTTGATCACGCCATCAATGGTTGAATCTCAAGATCCAGCTGTTGATTTCTGTGTAATATTTTTAATAATCTCTCCACATTTCAATTAAATGGGAATGAATTCTTCCAAAGATATCACTCTTCTTATGCCAAAGCAAAATAACAGGTTTAACAACATCCATTATAATTTTAAATATTTGACAAAAGGCCTCAATGAATTTGGGTACGAAGTAAGAATTGTAGAATTAAGTGCTGACGGCACGAGCAATATCCCGGATGGATATGGCATAAAAACTGAATTAGTGAAGTATGATGAACTGCCGGGACTTCTCAAGCAGGATGGAAAATTCGTTGGCCTGGATGAATACAAATTCACCACAGAATTGGGAAAAGTCAGAAATGATAATGTATTCATGTGGGTTCATTATTTCAATGGAGCTAGCCTATACTTCAAGCAATATGTGGAATGGCCTTATATTCCAAGATTAAAGAAAACAATCAGGAAGTTGTACAGAGGATTTTTTCCTTCATATTTCCAGGAAAGGTTTCTCGGGGAATATATAGCCTGCCTTAAAGGCCACAAGACTATTGCACAAAGCCTTTGGACGGCACTCCTGTTAACTAGGATACATAACATTCCGTGCCAGGGTATTGTCTACAATCCTATTTTTGAGGAGGAATTCCCAACTTCAATTAAATTTAACTCTCGCAATAAGATCGTCCTTTACCTCAGTGGAATTTACGATACCAGGCTTGAGGAAACAGCACAGATTTTAAACCTGTTGAACAGGAGATTAGCGGACTTTGAGCTTCATAGTTTTGGAAATGAAGCCATGTCACGCAATCTTGAAGAACGTATTAACGGAAAGATAGAGTTTCACAACGGTATTTCCCGAAAGGACTTATTTAGGCTGTACTCAGAAGCAGTATTTACATTAGCCCCACAATATAATGGAAACTTCGAAATGGTGCCTGTAGAGAATCTTATAAGTTATACGCCTGTTTTGACATATCTTCAACCTTTTCAGGAAATTACAGGAAAAACCCACCTGATAGCTAATCTGAATAATATAGGCGAATCTGTTGGCCACATCCAGAACTGGATCCAAGGCAGTCAGACGGACGATCTGGAATTAATGAGAAACAAATTGCTTATGAATTTAAACTATCGCAGCGTGGCACAGAGCTTGATTGAACTTTTATTTCAAAAGTAATACGCGAAAAAGTTAAGTTGCCTTTGGAAAAAACTAATGGATTCTAGTTGATTATTCACATAAAATCCAATTTAGATTTTGATGACATCCAGTATTGAGTGCTGGATCCTTTTTACCGGAACATGTTTATCCATGAATAATTTCTGTCCCTTCTTAGCAATTTCTTTCCATTCATCACTCTGAACCACCAGCTTTCTAAACTTGTTTCTCAAATCATCTGGATTATTTATGAAAATGGCTGATTCGCCGTCAACAAAATTATCCTCAATCAGTATAGGTACCCTTTGGGAAAATAATATGGCTCCATAGCACGCAGTTTCCCAATATCGATCAGTATCCATGCCCATGCCTCTAACTGAAATTCCTGCCTTAGATCTGGAAAGTCCAGTTAGGTAGGTTTCCTTGGTTAATCCTCCATCTGAAACAATACCGGTGAGACTCCCCTTTTCTTCTTCTAGCCAATGTGTAATGTAAGAAAAGTACTGGTGCCTTTCTCCAATTGTTTTAAGGCTGAGGCAGAAGAATATGTCATTTTTCCTCTCATCATCTGGACTTTTCACAAATTTCTGAACCGGTTGAATTGTGAGTGGGAAAGGTCGGAGTTTTTTATCTATTTTATTGGCCGATGCAATTTTATATGGCAAAGATTGCAACAGATTTTTGGGAATTCCAATTTTGCGATGAATCGGAGGGAGTATCTGGGACCCGTAAAGGTGTCTTAAATACCATTTTAGGGTGTAAAAGGTCGGCAGGTTAGTGAATAATTCTCTTTTGAAATAGTACGAAATGTTGTTGTCTTTATGGATATTCCTGACAAGAAAATCATCTTCAACATCAAAAAAAACCTTTAAAGAGGAGCTTTTGTGGTTCAATATTTTTTGGAAGTTAGGATCATAAAATGACCTGGCACTGAAGACGATGAGATCAAAATCGTCCAATGCATCGAGGAGTGTATTCGAATCATAAGTGTCGGCAAGGTCCCCGTATCCTTTCCGTATGACTTGCGGAAGATAGCTAACTAGTCCACTGACTGAATTATTATCCCTTAATCCCTCGTAAATATAGTGGTTTTTCTGTATACTATGTAATAGGATCTTCAAAGCCGTATCTCCCCCCCATCAGTTGGGATGCATGATTATTCAATTTCACTTGAGAAAAACATTACTTGTATTAGCCATTTTTTGTTTTCACTGAGAATTTAGAAAAATCTTTTCATTTTAAAGTGGGAAAATAATTATAACGTGCAGAATAAAAGATGACAAGGTGAATTCCAATATGATTCTACTTCGCGGTAAATTTTAAGATTCCGGAATAATTCCCAATTAATGGTTTTATACCTTTATTTTCAGAGGCTTCTTATTGGGGTAGGAGTGCAATGATATCTATTATTTTAGCCGCTGGCTCGGGCACACGTATGAGGCCCTTGTCCAACTACATCCCCAAAGTACTTCTTCCGGTTAGGGGAAAACCCGTCCTGAGTTACCTTTTCAAAAATATGGAAAAACTTCCAGTTACCAAACATTATATCATAGCTTCCCAGCATTTAGAGACCATTGAAAGATATGTTGACAGCGTAGAACTTTCAAATGTTGAGGTTATAAGGGCACTTGGTTGGGAAACAGGTGGAGATCTGTCATTATCACTGGAGCAGATTGGCATTTCAGATGATGCGCTGGTCATGAATGGGGATATTGTTACAGATATTGATTATTCAGAAATATGGGAGACGCACAAACAACACAATGCAACCGTAACCTTGAGCGTATTTTCCTTAGCTGATAAGGAAAGTGCAAAGAGGTTTGGACAGATTAAGTTAGATAATGACGGTAGAATTTCCAGTTTTGATGAGAAGAAACCTTCTAGCTTATCCGGAGAAGTTTTGGTAAATACCGGATTCTATGTTTTCGATAAGAAACTAATCGAAAACCGTAGCGATTATCTTGTTCCAAGAAAATTCAAACTTGAAAATGAACTATTCCCGAGACTTGCAAAGGAAGGAAAACTGTATGGGGCAGTTAATAAGATAAAGTATTGGTGGGATGTGGGGACCATGGATTCTTACCTCAAAACTGAGGAATTCCTCATCAATAACCAGGGGGTTGTGCCACCGTGAATCCAGAAGCGGGCAAATTGAGAATTTCAGTTGTAGGTTTAGGATATGTGGGATTACCCTTAGCAACACTTCTCTGCAACGCGTTTGATGTAATTGGTTTCGACAATGACTTCCAAAAAATTGAAGCAATCAAAAGTGGGGCTGAAACAGTCAGTGAACCCGGACTCCCTGAATTGCTTTCAGAAGCACTGCTGAACAAAAAATTGTCTTTAACGGCTGACATAAAGGATTTGAGAAACTACGGTGTGAAGATCATTACCGTAGGAACACCTTATAATATTGAAACAGAAGCCATAGATTTTTCGCAACTCGATTCTGCAATCACACTTCTAAGGGGATCGCTTCAATCTAAAGACGTGATTATGCTCAAATCAACAGTTCCACCGGGCACAACAATGGGCCGGGTAAAATCTCTGGTGGAGAGCTTTGGATTCAAGGTCCCGGAAGATGTAGGTCTAGTATTCTCACCTGAAAGGATGATAGAAGGCCAAGCCATCAGGGACTTCAAGACTCTGCCAAAGATCATCGGTGCAACAGATCAAAGGAGTTTTTTAATTGCAACCTCCATTTTATCAGAACTTGGAGGAAAATTGGTACCCGTATCATCGCCCACAACTGCCGAAATGGTGAAAATGGTTGATAATTACTCAAGATTTGTCTTCCTCGGGCTTACGAATGAGATTGCTCTGATGTCGGAAAAAGTGGGAGTAGATGTGATAGAGCTCATAAATGCAGCCAAAGAAGATTATCCAAGAAACTCGGGTTTACTCAAGCCGGGTCCCGGCGTGGGCGGTTCCTGCTTAAATAAAGATCCATTCATCATTCAATCATTTATGAAAAGGAACGACCTCACACTGAAAATGGTAGAAGCCGCAAAGTCAGTTAATTATGGGATCGCCCGACATGTTGCCGATATTGTTAGACAATTTTCAGGAGATAGGCGAAAAACTGCTATTTTGGGAGTGGCCTTCAAGGGAGACACTAATGATACCAGATTTACAACGTGTTACGAAGTGGCAGAATACCTGAAACGCCAAGGATATGAAATTCATTTTACTGATCCTCTGGTACTAGATGCATCAAAGGAGATAATAAAGGACAAATATGATGCCATCAGAAATACAGATATTCTGTTACTGATGACAGATCATTCTGAATATAAGGACATGGACCTTGAAAAAGCCATATCGCTTATGAATCAGGATCCCTTGATTATAGACACCAGGGCCATCATTAACAGGGATCATGCAGAAAAACTTGGATTCGAATACCATGGTTTTGGGAGGATCTAATTGAATATTCTACTTGCAGGTGGAGCTGGCTTTCTTGGTTCGCACCTTGCGGAAGGACTCATAGAACAGGGGCATCAGCTTACCATCGTTGATAACCTTTCCAGCGGCCTCTTATCAAATCTTGATAATGTCATTGACAAAGTGAAATTCGTTAAGGCAGATATCTCAGATTATCGGACGGATGACAAATTCGGCCTCATTATCAACCTAGCTAGCAGAGCAAGCAGGGTAGAATGGGAAACTTATCCCGTGGAAGTTGCACTTGCCAATGGTGAAGGCAATCACAATCTAATTAAAATTGCCCTGGAAAGCAATTCAAAATATATCTTTGCATCAACTTCCGAGGTATATGGCACACCGGACGTGGTCCCGACACCTGAAGGATATATTGGAAAGGTAAGTTCCACCGGGAGCCGTTCCCCGTATGATGAGGGAAAAAGGTATGGTGAAGCCCTGGTAATGGCCTACCATAAGCAGTTTGGTTTAAATTCCACCATAATAAGGTTTTTTAACACTTATGGCCCGAGAATGAGGGGCGATGACTTTTATGGGAGAGTTGTCGACAGATTCATAAAGCAATGCCTGTCAAATTCCCCCGTTACTGTTTATGGAGACGGGACTCAGACCAGGTCTTTCACATATGTGAAAGATTCTGTGAACGGCATATTAAAGGTGATGGAAAGAGGCACGGCTGGGGAGGTCTACAACATAGGCAGCGATGAGGAAATCAAAATAATAGATCTTGCAGAGTTGATTATTTCGGAAACAAAGTCACATTCCAATATAGTCTTTAAGCCTCTGCCTGAAGATGATCCATTAAGGAGGGGGGCTGATGTGAAAAAGTTGATTGAACTTGGATGGGCAAGACAATATTCCCTGCAGGAGGGGATAAGAAAAATGATATCTTTCATGCAAGGCAAAGTGCAGGAAATTAGCGGTAAATGATTCCCGGAAATTTTTACTCTCTCATGCTAATGTCAAGTTCTTCCTCTATCAGGCTTTTGAATTTACTGAGGCCACGTCAATACCCTAACATTAAAAACAACAACTGGATTTCAGAAAATAGACAAGTGGTGAATTTTAGCATATGAAAATATTGTATGTACCTACCAGGGACCCGGATGGTATAGGTGATATGATATATTCTGGCCTGAAGAAAGTCCCGTCTGTAAAGATTGATGAATACCCATACAAAACCTGGCTTCATGACAGGGAAGGAGAACTCGTGGAAAAGGCGAGGCCATTCTGGTTGGTGCAAAGTTGGGATACCAATAATGTCATCCGAAGATTGGAAGATATTGACGCAGATTCTTATGATCACATCATTGTTAATTCCCCGTGGTTCGACCCCGAACAGAATTACCCCGCGCTAATTGAGAAGGTAAAAGACCGGATGGTATTCATTGATGGTCATGATGACCCATTCATTCGCCGGGCATATAAGGATTCGTCAATTTATTTTAAACGTGAATCACTTAGGGGCACCGTGCTTCTGAAGTGGAAACTTGACAAGAGGAATGTAAAGAAATATTATTTTTTGTCCAAGTACTCAAAACAACATGGAAGATACAATGGGCCCTTTCTGCTTTCCAGAAAAAATATATCTCCCATTAATTTCAGTGTGGTGCCTCATGCTTTCGTAAAAGAGAAAGAAAAGGATATAGACGTTTCTCTATTGGCGGCACCTTACACTGATTTCAGGAAGAGGTTTT
>JAKBGP010000283.1 GCA_021833045.1 Thermoplasmata archaeon | reverse complement strand
GGGTGAAATATTTCTCATTGCCGCATTTATTTCATTTATTTCACTAGTTTTTGCCTATATCCCATTTGTGGGTGGTTACATTAGCGCACTCTTTACCATAGTGGCATATGTTTCAGTGATTCTTATTAATCTTAACAGGAAAGGTTTAATAAGAAACATGACAAGTATAATCTCAACGTTGAGTGATTATTACAGAAAAGAACCAACTTCCGCACTTTTCATCGGACTTTTAATGCTGGTGTATATAGTACCGGATTCATTGCTTGATATCCTTGTTGTATTTGTGCTTATAATTTACGGAAGTATAGTCTTAAAACTTCTCAACTAACAATATACAATTTAGAAAAATATTAAGATTATAATTGCATTGTAAGCTATGGAAAACATTGACGTAGTTGATCTGGAAAATCCAAAGGGTTGCAACCTCATACTAGGTTATTCACATTTCATAAAAACTGTGGAAGATCTGGAAGAAATCATAAAAACATACATCCCTAAAGCGTCCTATTCCATTACCTTTTCAGAGGCTTCCGGAGACAGACTGGTTAGATTTGAATCTAACGATCCTGAACTGGAAGAAACTGGCATCAAAAACATTTTAAATCTAAAATGCGGACACACATTCCTCATATTAATAAGAGATGCGTTTCCCATAACTGTTTTAAATGCCATAAAAAATTGCCAGGAAGTAGGCAGTGTCTTTGCTGCAACTGCTAATCCTATTTCTGCCATCGTATTCAGAGGTAAAAATGGTGGAGCTATTCTTGGAGTTATTGATGGATTTTCTCCCCTGGGAGTTGAAACAGAGGAAGATAAAAGAAAGAGAAGAGAATTTCTTAGGAATATAGGCTACAAAAGATAGGTCCGTGGTGTAAAGGATATCATATGGGCCTCCGGAGCCCATGATCCGGGTTCAATTCCCGGTGGACCTGCTATTTTATTACTTTGAGAAAAATTCATCCTCAACTGTTCTTTTCTCATAATAGATTGAATCTACTTTGTAGTTTTCCTTTACAAGAGCACTGTTAATTTCAGAAGTCTCAACCTTATTATCCGATGGTGTTGTAATTTCATATGCCTGGTTAATCCTCCTGACTGATCCAAAGGTTTGAAGCAATCTTAAAAGATTATCGTCCGGGTTCAAAACTTTTACCCATATTTTACCAATATTCTTTGACATCGTTTCTATATCTATTGATTTTAGTAGCTGTCCATTTTCAAGATATACAAACTCGTCTGCCACTGACTGTACCTCCTTAAGTATGTGGGATGAAACTATGACCGTTTTACCACTATTTCTGGCTTCGAGCATTATATCTGTCACCATCTTTATGCCGAAAGGATCAAAACCATTGTACGGTTCATCCATTAGGATGTTATCCGGATCATGAAGAAGAGCCATTGTCAATCCAACTCTCCTTCTCTGCCCAAGTGACAGGTTTCTCATGGATTTTCTTGAAAATTGCTCCGAAAGACCAAATTTATTCATAAGACTCAATGCTCTTTCTCTTGCCTCTTTTATAGATAAATCATAGTATGAGCCAAAATGCATCATTTGGTTTATTATCTTCTCATCAGGATCAAGAAACGAGCCGTCTGGCATTAGACCTATTTTTTTGATGGACTTTTCCCTATCATTTACTATGTCATAACTATCTACAAGAATTCTGCCAGCTCCTGGCGTATGAACCCCGGACATCACGTTCAAAAGTGTAGTTTTCCCTGCGCCATTTGGACCAACAATTCCATATATCTTACCCTGTTCGAAAGTCTTAGTAATATTTTTTAATGTGATTATGTTCTTTTTATATGAATAGAACACTCCACTTACATCTATCATTGGAATTGATAATTTCCAAGTCTATTTAAAATTTACCGAAACGACATATTAATGGAGCCTGGCATTACATAGTTTTTTAAAAAAGAGATAAGATGAATAGGGTTAAAGTTCTTTTTTCAGGTCTGAAAGTAATTCTTCATTAATTTCAGCACTTTCCTTATATATGGAGTGCCTGGTTACAACGAATGCGTTTTTTGTTTTCTTAAAGCTTTCAGCCTTCTTTTCATCAAATTTGAATTTCAAATACTGCAAAGTTGACTCAAGTGTTGCTGTAGATCTTCCTTCTTCAGGTATTCCCTTTAGTTCAGTATCGGCAAATACCAGGTAAACATTGTTTTCGATTCCTGTCAGTCTGGGCATCTCCTTTAATAATTTTTTCTCATCGCTGATTTCTATGAACATGGAAACGCTGAATTCTTTATCTCCTGGTATCAGTTCATTATAGGTTGTTAGAATATGATCTTTTTCTTTGGCATCGTGAACATTTTCAATAAGTATCATTTCATTGATTTGATTCAATACAGTATCCCTGTTTTCGAATAGATAACTGAAAGTTTTACTTGCGATTCTTCTGTGTCTTTTAACTGCTATAATTTTTTTTCTTTCTTCTGTTAAAATCTTTGAAAATTTTTCAGGGGGGATAATTTCCCCTTCAGTAATTTTTTGCATTCCAATCACTGGCTTTTCTTCATTTCGGCGAGAGTCTTTTCATATTTTGTTGCGTGTGATTTTTCGGCCTTCGATAGTATTTCAAACCAGTGGGCGATTTCGTCTAAATGCTCTTCTCTTGCATCCTTTGCAAAGCCGGGGTACATCTGACTGTATTCATATGTTTCTCCAGCTATGGCTGACTTTAGGTTTTGCTCGGTTGTTCCGATTGGCTCGTTGGTTACTGGGTCCCCTACGAGTGCCAGATATTTAAGATGACCGAAAGCATGTGCAGTCTCACCGTCTGCTGTTGATCTAAAAACCTGTGCTATTTCTTGCTGTCCCTCTTCGTCTGCCTTCAGGGCAAAATAAAGGTATCTTCTGTTGGCCTGACTTTCTCCAGCAAAACCTGCCTTCAAATTTTCTAAAGTCTTGGTATTTTTTAATTCCATTTTTTCACCGTTTTCTACATTGAGTTTACATATATTTAATTTTCTTTAATTTACTATCAAATAATAATCAATATATATTAGCTCTACCTGAAAGCGATAAAAATATTGCCAGATTGGATGGAACTGTATCTTCCTCTTCTAATTTATAATGAATTCCATTGAAATTTATTTCAAAAGGTTTTTTCATCCTTACTCCGATC
>JAKBGP010000027.1 GCA_021833045.1 Thermoplasmata archaeon | reverse complement strand
TCTTCATTATGAGATTTAAAGAAGAATCAAGAGATGCACTCTCGTCAGACATTACTGCTTGATGTTTATAAGGGATATATAAATTTCTAATACGGAAGTTTTTACATTCGTATAATATACCACACTGGTAAAGGAATTATCAACGAAATAAACTCATTGTTTTATTATTATATTTGATAAATTTTTAAGAACCGTATCTGCGATGCTATGTGAACATATAAGTAGAATTTCTCTGTCAAGCCTGTAAATTCTCTCAATTTTTATATTCTGGATAGAGAGATATTCTACGACAGTAAATGTTATGCCTGGCACATCTGAGCCATATTCTGGCAACATGATTCTAATGCATGCCATATTTCCAATCTCTTCATCCTGAACGATAAATCTGAACTTATTTTTGTATTTGTAAGCAAATAGAAATTCTAATGGAGTATCAGGAAAATGATCAAGTTCGATTTCCGTGTATCTATATTCTAGAGAGATATTAGATTCTTTCAGGATTTTGGACTGTCTTTCCCAGGATCCTGCATATATTTTCATTTCAGAAAGAATTTTTACAAGTGTGTTGATTTTTACATCCCTGACACAAGCATCATCAACAGTTGGTTTAATGGCCTTTGCGAGACTTGTAAAATTTACAAATCCACTCCTCATTGCAATAGAATAAAGTGGATTATTTTCAATAACCTTCTCTACAACATCCTTTATCTTATTCACACTGTAGCATACCTATTATTTATTTAACATATGCGAGGTGGAATTATTCTTTCGCAAGAAAAAGGATGATAGCGAAGGAAATACATATTATTTTAAGGACATCATGCTTTCTGATGCCCTACAGAAGTGAACAGGTTGGAACGCATATTACTTCATGCGTGCCTGAAACCGTAACGTCAGATGGCTTATCCGGAAGAACAGAGTACCTTAAGCAGATGGAATACAGGTATGTGGATTTCAACCAGCAACCTTTAATGTGAAAATTCCCAGCGAAAGATGTTAGAAGAAGTTACAAACGCGTATCCTTGACCAGTTCATGGAATCAGAACCGATTAAAAATGTTATATAAGGTCACAAATCTCTTTTATGAAGTATATTTATAAATTCATTGTTCAGATGCTTTTAGAAGATCAGAAAATATTCTTTCTACCCCCTCAATTCCCACTGAAAGCCTCATAGTATTGTCCGAAATTCCAACTCTTTTTCTATCATTCTCAGACAAGTTACGATGAGACATTGTGGTAGGATGTGATATAAGAGAATTTACACTTCCAAAAGTGTTGGCAGGTTTGACCAGTTCAAGTTTTTTCATGAATTTACCAGGTTCATTGGATCGTTTTGATAATTCAAAAGTGACAATTCCTGAACCGCCAACTAAATTTTTTGCTGCCGCTTCCCAATCAGTATGATTTTTATTCGCAGGATATAGAATATTTTGCGAAAATTTTGCATCTTCTAGCATTTCTGAAATCAACTTAGCATTATTGTTAATCTTTTCCATTCTAAGGCCCAATGTTTTCAACCCTCTAATGGCAAGAAAAGCAGTATTTGGATCAAGGGATGTTCCAAGAGTTCTTCTCGTGGCGTCTATTTTATTTATAATATCACTATGACCTGAGATTGATCCCCCTATCAGATCATTATGCCCTGACATAAATTTTGAAAGACTGTGAATTACAACATCTGCCCCATGGTTCAGTGGCTCAGCGTTGAAAGGCGTTGCCAGGGTGGAGTCCACTATTAGCATTCCACCCTTTTCATGAACTATTTCAGCGATTAATTCAATGTCATACACCCTGAGCATGGGATTTGAAATCCCTTCAAGAAATACTATCTGGTTCTCCTCGATATTCTTAATGATATTTATGTTTCCAGGATCCGAAACTTTTAATTGGATTCCCAATTTCAAGAGGAAACTTGTAATAAAATTATATGTTCTTCCGAAGAGGTCTGCAGGAATTAATAATTTTTTTTCTTTTTCAAGAAGTGTGAACAACGTAGTCGATATTGCACCCATACCCGATGATGTACATGTAGTCATTTGCGCATCTTCAAACATTGAAATAATCCTTGAGAGTTCTTCAACAGTTGGATTTGATTCCCTTGAATATCTATGCTTTTCACCCTCTGGCATCAGGAAAGATCCAGTTTGGTATATGGGAAAAGTCAAGCTCCATGCCTGTTTTTCAATAGTTTCACTGAAGAATTTTTCCTTCAATCATAACACCTTTTCCAATATTTCCATTATGGATACTAAAGTCAAGATTATATCTATCCATCATTGAGGCTACCATATTGCCTATATCATTATTCATGCTCCCATCTGAAATAACAAGAACAGAGGGGCCGGCTCCGCTCAGACAAACTCCATATGCGCCCACTTGTAAAATTCCGGATTTAAGGTCTGAGTAATAAGGATACATCATTTCTCGAGCTTTTTCAACTATCGGATCATTCATACCCGATCTTATTAGAATCTCATCATCATTAATTATACCCACGATGAGAGATGAAAGATATCCGGAACTTTCATTATGAGCTTTTAATGGTATGATTTCAGGGAGCAATTCTCTTGAAGTAAAGGTTTTTTTCTCAATCTTTATATCGGGTATTATAAGTGTAAAAACAAATTTTGTTGTATTTCTAAGTGTAATTGCATGGACAGGATCAAATGATGTGATCATTGTATAACCGCCACATATGTTTGCAGCAACATTATCAAAATGTGGAGTTCCAGAAGCTGCGATTTCTCCAATTCCGGCAAAATAAATCTTTTCATCCTGACTCATATTAATGCCAAATAGAGAATCAATGGCACACACAGAAGCTGCGGAAGATGCACCGCTGCTTCCAAGTCCAAAACCTGACGGTATAGATTTTTCAATTTGAATAGAAATGTTTTCTTTTATCCGGTAGTGTTCTAAAACCTTCATTGCTGATAATCCTGCACTGTTCAATCTTGGATCCTTAGGAATATTGTTTCCAATTATTTTTATTCTTGAATTATTATCTGAATCTACCTTAACAGTTACACCCTCAGAAAAAATATCCAAACTTAGTCCCAATATATCAAAACCCGGTCCGAGGTTGGCAGATGAACAGGATACTTCGGCCTTAACGCTTTCCATTTTTTCAAATCGAACAGTGTTAAAAATTATTTATCTAATAAATTATGATTGGCAGGTATTTCCTGTATTAAAGTTAATAATTGGTTGAAAACCATTCTCCATTTTTTAGTTAATCCCTGTCTCTTTTTTAATCTCTTTAATAAATGCTTTAAATACCTCACTCTCTGCAGGTGTCTTTATAATATCCCTTATAAAAGAATCAGAGGAGTTCCTGTAACCAACGAAATTTTTGATATATTCTTCTATATTCTTTAATGCTCTAAACTGAATTATTGGCTGTATTCTGTCATTTTTCCAGTACCGTCTGCCAATGTTAATTTTTTCATCTCTCAGTGAAAGATAAGCAATTTCAGTTTCTACACGCTCAAGTTCAATTCCAAATTCCAGAGAATAAAGTTTAGAATAAAGCGCAAGCTGATCCACATAATGAGAATCGATTTTTTTGGAAGTTTTAAAATCCACGAGTACATGTTTTTCAATCGTTCCATCCAGGTATGTATAAACTCCATCAATTTTACCGGTTAATGTTAATCCTTCATTTATGGAAGGAAAAACCATAGGAAGATTCTTCTTAACAGAAAGTTCAGAATATTTCCACTCACCATTGTAGGTTTTGTGTATAAATTCATCGTATTCCATAAAATTTTTCCAGGTTAAAATTTCATCATGATCAAGAAGTGTGTCAGGTTTTTTCTTCTTTGTGATGTACGTTTCGATCATTTCATGGATCGAAGTACCAAATACCATTGAAGAACTGCTGTATCGAATGCCGAGAATGTAAGTTATGATAAAATCTTCAAGTGATTGAGGGGTAACCTTTGTCATCATAGTATAGCTGAGATTCTGGAATTTCTTCATCTTAGTCTTAATGTTGTTTATCAGCCACTGATCCTCAGGTATATTAACAGTGGGAGGCATTTTATTCATGGGTACAAATTCGCTTTTTTCCTGAGGTTTATTCTGGTAATCAACCCTGTTAGCGAACTTAGATAAATATCTCCCAGACCATTTCTCTGAGGTGATTATTGATAAGGTTTTTTTAGCCCTTGTAATAGCTACAAAGTCTATTCTATTCTCTTCCCCACCTTTATCAGTAGAGTCGTATGAATATGAAAATTGTGAAAGTGCCAGTTCAACCATAAGATCGATGGGGCTCTTTCTTTCTCCGTTCGAGTATTTAGGCATATAGATAACATGGTCAAATTCAAGTCCTTTTGCCTTATGGGCAGTCAAAAGAGTGATTCTTGAGCTTTCTTCTACAAAATCCTCAGTGGAATTTCCCTGAATTATGTAGTTAATGAAATCCTGAAACCCTCTGAAATATTCTTTTCCTTCAAAATGCCTGTAATATCTAATTGTTGAGTTAATATCATTTGAAGTCTCAAAAGCTTCTCTGGAAAATTCAATGCTTCTCGGCAAAATCCATTCCTTAAAAAGTCCTTCAATAGATTTAACATCCTTTCCAAATTTTTCCTTCAATAGCCTCAGATGATCCGGAAGCATTTCTGAAACATTTCCAGAAGCAGTCCTCAAATCATCGGCAAGTCTAACTGCTTCTTTGAATTCAATCTTGGCAAATGGAGTATATAGCATTGGAATTACAGAAGCAGAATCGTTGAATACTATTCCCCTGACAAACCTCTCGATATGTTCATTCCAGGTATCTGACACTCCTGAACCTGAAAGTTTCGTATGATTCAGAGATAGTTGGGTAAGAAGTTTCGATAGATTTTCCGCTTGTGCATTAGTTCTTGTAATAATCCCTATGGACTCATTCTCACCTGAATTGGAAAGGATGCTTTGTACCTGTCTGATAACAGCATCAGGGACTTCGCTGTCCTTATTCGGGACAATCAGGTCCACTCTGCCTGTTTCTTTTTTATTAATGCTTGACATTCTACTCAATTCAGTCCCAACATCTGTTTTACTAGCATTACTGTAAAATTCTATAGCAAAATTACTTATCTTATCCGGCAATCTGTGTGTCTCAACAATTTCAAGTTTTGTGAATTCGGGGTTATTAATGTATGAATTGAAAGATTCTGTATTTCCTCCCTGAAAACCAAAAATTGCCTGTTTCTTATCACCGACCAAAAATAATTTCTCACCAGATTTTGATATAAGCTCTCTTTCAAGTTCACTTATATCCTGCACTTCATCCACATACACATAAGGATACTTTTTAAATCCATCATTCATTATTTCTATTGCCTTAACTATGTAGTCATTGTAGTCCAAATAATTCTTAGTCTTAATATTCTCATAATCTTTAAAAATTTCAAAAAATTTCTGTGAAAATATCAACATTTCTTCAAGTTTATAATCCTTCAATCCACGATTTTTACTGTACATATCATTGATTTCATCCTGTATTTTATTCACATCGATTTTATCAGGGTATATTCCATAACTTTTTAGCAGCTTTAAGGCGTTTGCAATTCCACCAACACCGATACCACCAGGGTATGGTTTAATATAATATTCAGGAGAATAGTTTGTTAGTTTTCTGGTATCCATTGAACAGTATATTATATATCTCATGAATCTTTCAGGCAGAGTTTCAATGATTTTATACCTCTGTTTGATTAAAGAAAGTGCAAATGAATGAAATGTCTGCACTTCAGGGACTTCATAATTCTTTTTTGCGTTAAAAATCTTCTTCCTGATTCTCTCATCCATTTCCCCCATAGCTTTTCTAGTGAATGTGAGGCATAAAATCTCGCTGCTTTTAACGCCGTTATCAAGTAAGGATAGTATAGAGTTAGCTAAATATTCAGTTTTTCCTGAGCCCGGATTTGCAGAAACAATTAGGTTAGAATTATTTTCCATAATGAAGCCCATATCTAAGAATGAAATTAAATAATTTTTCATTTATAGTTTAACAAAAATATTCATAAATATAAAACCTATGTAATGATATATAAAAAATAGATTCGAATTTGTAAAGTAAAACTCTATTAGCAAATATAAATATAGAATAAAACATTAAGATTGATTGAGAGGATGACTGAAGGTACTATAGAACTGAAGGGCTTAAAAAAATTCCTTTACAGAAAATTTAAGGAAATTAAACCGGAAGTTAAATTTGAAGTTAGTTTTCCATTTCCTGGAAAGATGACCATAATGGCCAAAACTGAAAATTTTAAGCAAATCAAGTTCATAGAAGTTACTCTGCGGGATCAATTTCAAAGAGATTACCTTGTTAAGTTAAGTAAGAGAAAAGGAATCTTCAAATCAACTGTAAACATAAAGGAAGGAAAGAATTTTGAATTATCTTTTTATGTTATGGGAAAAAATGGAATGTTTACCCGTATCAATAAAAAAGTCTCAGATATACTTGTAGTTGAACCCATCGCCGTAGATAAAAAGAAAACGGATATTCAAAAACCAAAAAATTCAACAACTCCAAAACCAAAGAAAACATCCAAAACACAATCACATCAAACAAGTACAAAATCTCAGAGCATCAAGAACATTCCTCCTCCAACAAAAAGGAACTGGCCAAATTCTTCAACGTATGCACAGGCTCTGCAAAAATCTTCTTTCAGTATAAATTCACAGTATCCAAATATTCGGGAAGCTTCATTCCTTAAGAATCAAAATGTAAAATATTCAACTCTTATTCAGGGTGCCGGTAATTTTGGTGTTGTTTTTAAGTTTTCAAATGGTGGGACTTTCCACGCATTGAAATGTTTTACAAGAGGAGGAAATTATCTGGAGTTAAGGTATTCTGAAATAGGTAAGGCTTTAAATACTGTAAAGTTCCCATTTTTTATAGATTTAAAATTCTGTGACAATGCCATTAGAACAATGAGTCGACCAAATGAATATTTTCCAGCAATTACTATGCAGTGGGTAGATGGCGAAACTCTGTATAACTATGTAAACAAAAATTTCAAGAAAAGCGCGAGTATGGATAATGTCGCAAAGTCCATATTGAATACAATAAAATTAATGCAGGATAAGAAAATAGCTCATGGAGATCTATCAGGTGATAACATCCTGGTTGGAGAGAATGAAAAGATTACCCTTATAGATTATGATGGGATGTATATTCCATCATTACGTAGGGTTGGAACTGAGGAACTTGGACATGAAGCATTCCAGCACCCCAAAAGAGGCAGATACTACGGTGAAAAACTGGATAACTTTTCAGCATTGATCATATTTCTTTCTCTTTCAGCCTTAGCAGTCAATCCTGCATTATGGAAATATAATGAGGGAGATCCAGATAAATTGATTTTTGATCCTGCCGATTTTCAGAATCCTGCCAAATCGCCTGTATTCAAAGAACTGATGAAATTGGGCGGATATATCTCTAATGTCACTATGATGTTACAGGATTATCTAAAACATGATGTGGACTGGGATGGAATGAATATAGATAAAATCATAAAGATGAAATAATGATGGCTGAAACGTCGTCGTTTCTCATTTCACCATTACTTCTTTTAATGTCAAAAAATTCACGGTTACCCACGTTATTTGAAATTTCTTCAAAAGAGGTCACTCCAGTTTCCATTATGTATTTTGAAATCGAGTCTGTAGCCATGATGATCCCATTGAGCTCATCAATTTCAAATTCCATGTATTTTACCTCTGGATATTTGTAATCTCTTTTATCTTTCATCGGATTTCCATATCCACTCCAAACTAACTCAGGATGAAGCCCAAATTCCTTTATATCTTTTATAGGAAATGCGTCCATCGAATTCTCCTTATAGAGAAAAAGGCAAGTATCACCACGGGCCCAAACTCTTGCATATGTCACATCATCCTCAACAAAAGATGCGGCAAGAAATGTTGAATAAGAGCCAAAAACAGCTTTTTTCTTAACATTCCATCTCAAATTTTCCCAATCTATAGACTCATACCATTTCATTCTACATCCACTAATGTATTTCTCCATATCTGCAGTAATAGAAAGATCAAAGTCATTGTCTGTAAATTGTGAGGATAGACAGGATGCCCAAAGAGGAGAAAAAATAGAATCACCAGCTCCATCACATACAGAAAAACGTTTCGTCTCTATGTTGTATGACACTGCATCTTCTGTTTCACTCTCAGGGCTACCAGCCTTGGAAAAATTGAACGATTTAACTATCATTAATTTACCTTGCTGTATGCAACCCTGGTACCTATATCAAGGAGTTTTATGAGATCGTCCAAATCACCATTGTACACATAGCCTCTTGCATTTTCTGGTATATCGTTGAACTCCTCTCTGGCTATGGCAATAAATGTTTCAGGTAGTGGGCTACTCATATGGAACATTATTTTGGCATTTTTATCATCCTTGACATCCTGTTCATCCTTTGGAAATTTGATTGTGTTACCCTCGGTTTCTGAAATATGACAATTCCAAATCAGAGTTTTTCCATTTGAAGTTCCAAGATCAAGTATATCTCTGGCAGGTTCTAGAGGGTCGCCATCTGTGGCCCCACCATCGCTTATATTTATTATTATCGGAGGAAATGAGTCAGGATATTTTCCTATCCAATCCACAATCCATTCTCCAGCCAATGTTAATGCTTTAGTCATTGGAGTGTCAAAGGCTGCAACCGGTTCAAACCATATAGGAAATTCTGTCTCGATTTCTTCACCCTCTATAGTTTGTGTTTCTTTCTCCATTCTAAGAATATATTCCTCAAGTTGACTTATGGGAATAGGTGATTCATTAATTAGACTTGAAGCCAAACCGCTTCTTGAGCCATAACCAATCACTCCAACGTTAAAATATGGTCTAACTCCATCCGATTTAGTACATCTACTGATAATTTCATTCAGTTGTTTATTAATTGCGTAAGCAGCTTCCTGAGATTTGGATCTTTTCCCTCCTGCAATTTTCCTGCTCATGGACCTTGATTGATCTATGAGGAACACAAAAAGGGACGGTTTCCTTCGACTAATTTCTGCATCGTATGCCATGAAGTTGTATAGTTAATTAAATATTAATATTTTCACATCATGAATGTTGATTCGGTCGAAGAACATTTGAAAATATTTATGTGATGTTAAAAGTCCTGTCAAATTTTTACTCAGATGATTTTTTGTTTCCTTCGAAAAAGAAAAGCAGTACTGCAACAAGGACTATGATATATCCTATATCAAAAATACCCGGGTAAGCGATGATACCAGCTATGGATATTGTGGTCATTGCAGTAATTCCAATATCTTTTTTTCTTCTGCTAAACTCTGTTCCAAGAAGTGCAATAACACCAAAGATGATGTTAGAAGTTATCTCCTGTCCTGCTGAAACAGTGCCGAAAATTGATATATAACTGGTCAGTTGATTTAAGAGTATTACGATTACACCAATTATTATGACCAATAGAGATCCAATTATACCTAGTTTGTAATAAAGCTTGAGAGAAGCCATATTATAGTATGCTTATTAAATATTAAACTTTATCACAATTATAATAGGATATTATTGAGGATTATATGACTTCACTTTTGAAGATGATACCTGTTTCCTCTCCACTCAATGTGTGTTTTCCTGTTTCCAGAAATTAAGTTATAAAGGAAAATTACTGGCATTATGAATGATATTAAAAAAATAATTAATTTATGATTCTTGGTTCTTCTTGCATTAATTATCATAGGAAAGATAAATGGAATATAGCCAAGCAGGAAATAATTCCATTCAAGCATTGAAAGAGGAATTAGTACTATCAAGTATACGATAATAGAAAAATACACGATAATTCCAGAAGTAAATGCATGTTTTGAATGGGAAATGCTTATGGCCATCTGTCTCGTAGCCCATTCAATGAAACTATCTCGAGTTTCATCCACATGTATCACAGGAGTTGCTTTCTTTGAATAATAAATACTTAATTTTTTATCTTTACAAATTTTAGTAATGGCTGCATCATCTGAAACAGAGGAGGAGAAATAATTAAAACTTTTCTCGTCCAGAAGATCGTTACGTATTGCCATGGAACCTCCCCAGGCAAATCGTGAAGGAGAAAACTCCATCATATTTATGCCGAGGAAACCCCACACCTTTTTAATTTTACTCCAAATGTTTGAATTTTCGATAGGTTCATAAATAGGATAAGTTGTAGTTACGCCAATCGCTTTGTCCATTAAAGGATTTACAAGATATCTAAGCCAGTCAGTTGGGAGTACAGTATCAGAGTCTGCCATTACATATACTTCTTTATCAGGGAATTTTTGAATTGCAGTGCTTATTGCACGAACTTTTCCGCTTCCTTTGTAGCGCTGATCACTGATGATATAATTTATTTTAAGTTTCTTGAGAATATCAACTGCAGAATCATTCTCACTATCCACTACTGCTATGATACTAAGTTTATCATAATTCTGACTCTTAACGGATTTCAGATTTTTTTCCATATAAAGATCTATGCCTTTACAGGGTATAATCAACACAACTGCAGGATTATATTCTGAATAGAAATATTCCTCCCTTTTTTCCCACCAAGAAATTAAGATAAATCGCAAGATTGAAAGAAGTAATATCACGAAAAGAGTTATAATCCACACAATTTTTATTAAAAAAAATTGAAGCATCATAAAACTCACTGTTTGGAATATTCTTCAACTTGTCTTGCTTTTTTCTCATTTGGCTGTGCTCTCGAATTCTTCCTACCTCTGAGTATATTAAACATATCAGACAGCGAGAAGACTGCAAACATGAGCCCCAGTATTAGTGATAGAAAGAGGAACACTTCGATTGAAATAAGATAATGAGAGACAATCTGGTTAGAGTTGATAATGGATGTAACAAAATTGAAAAGCATTGAAAAAAGTCCGATGAATATAGTGAAAACAAACAACCTGTTTATCTGTCCGAATATGGGTTGTTTGAGACTTTCTGGATGAAAAACAGGAATCATGGATATAAGTACAGTGTATGCTGCCATAAGTAGTCCCATAATGGTTCCATAGAAATTAAGGATACCGGGATTTGAATAAAAAATTGCAATATTATTTGCTATAGCAGTAGATTGGGAAACAGTATTGAATGTGCTCTGAAATATGACCAAACTTGGTAAAATTGTGAGAAAAAAGGTAATTATCAAGGAAAGTGAGACAACAGTTCTCAGTTTAAAAAAAGTATCCATTCTACCCTTCAGTTTTACCTGAACCATAGTGGTCTAATGCTATCAGCTAAAATAAGTTTATTATTTTCAAATCATCAGAAAAAACGAAAAGTAGAACTATCAATCATTTCAATTAATTCTTTTATGAATTGGTCATTATCAGAATCGATAACAAAACAGTTCCATGATATTTGAACTCTGTTTTTAACTTCTCCCTTTGAGATTAAGAACTCGATCATAGATACTCTATCTATCGCATTCATAAGTGGAAAATCTGTCATTTCGAATTCCTGTCCAGAATCAACATTTATTATAGATCGATGAGATATGTATTCGAATTTAAATTCATGAATATCAAAGACTCTTCTTTCCTGAATTGATAGCATTTGCGCATAATATGTAAGGATGCTGGAAAAATCACCATTAATTTGTTTCATTGTTAAGGAATATGTTAAGCTTTTTATTAGATTTTATCTAATATTAAATCATATAATAAGTTATTTAAGAATTAAATATATTTTTACATGAATTGTTTATAGCATAGAATATTAGTAAATTATATATATTAATTATACAGTATATATCCATGATTAAAATCATCATCTTTGTAATGACTTTATTAATAATTTTCGGAATATCACTCGCTTCTGTACAGGTACAAAACCCAAATCAGGTAAATATTCATGATGTATTACCAAGCACTACTTATGGCACATCATTTGTATCATTAAACACTACTTCTATAAAAGTAGCACAGAATACGAGTTATAAAATCACATATACTGTAAAATTGACCTCTGGAACGACCTGGGGGACGTACATGGCTAGCAGCGGTCCCTCAAATCTTTCTGTTTCATTATCATCTGGAGGAGTAGATCCAACCTTTAACGGTGTTGCAACCATAACCCCTGGATCATCAAGCGCAGTTGGAAATTATACTGTAAGTTTCAAGGCAACCGGCGATGATCCTTCCACAAATACCGTAACATTAAACGTTACTGTGATAAAAGGTAAAACCGTGACTTCTTCTCCAACTCCTCCTCCATCTCCAACTCCTTCTCCATCTGTTTCAACAAATTATGTTCCTTATATAACTGGAGGCGTAATAATCGCATTATTCTTCATCACCCTTGGTGTTACATCCATGATAGGTGGAGAATTCTCAAGGCGCATAAATCTGATTTCAACTATCTTATCTCTTGGATCATCAATTTATCTACTTCTATATGATCCTTTACTCAAAGACGCGGCATATTACCATTGGTTAGGCCTATTAGTTTATGTTATATTAATGATAATCGGAATAAGTTTAGCATATTTCATGGAGAGCTTAAAAAAACTGGCTTTCATTGGTATGTTCACAGGTAACCTGATACTGGGAATTTTAATGATTTCAGACGCTGTTGCCGGGCTTCCAGTTTCGCAGTTTTACAACACTGTATCTGAGGTAGGATGGAATTACCTATTTGGATTTGGAACCACATCTATTTCAACATTTAACATTTCTATTGCATTTTCTTTGCTTCTGCTCATGATTGGTTTATCTGCAGGTACTTCTTTATATATAGCAAGAAATAATTCGACAACAAAAAACAATTGAATGGGGAACTGGGAGTTCCTCAAAACATTTAAACCATCAACATCAAATTTATTAACATATGAAACATACAGAATCATTCCAATTTGAATAATTCACGGGTGATAATGTTTGTACGCAATTATTGAGGATGAATATTTAGCAAGAGTTCCGCCAACTATGCTTGGAGAGGATTATGATCTGGTTGTAGAGGAAGTTACAAGACGAGAACTTCAGGGAACAATGGTTGACTATATTCCAGTTCAACCTGTAAAGAACGAAAACCAGAAGTGTTACATTGTCTCAATTTTAGGTGTGAAAAAAAATGGAGACGGCATAATGGTACACGGAGATGGAGGCGTTTATCAGAAAATTTCTTACAGGGCCCTTGCATTTGTTCCTAAAGTTAATGAAATTGTTGAGGGGTTTGTCGTCTCAATAGTGTCTAAAATAGGTGCTTTTATCAGATTTGGTTCATTTGAAGGGTTGCTTCATATCGGGCAGATAATGGATGATAGAATAGAAATAAATGAGGCAAACAGAACTCTTTCAGGGAAAGATTCGAAAAAAGAATTGAAAGTTGGTGATAAAGTAAGAGTTAGAATAGTTATGATGAGCATTTCATCTTCATCTCCTAAAGACCGAAGAATTGGATTTACAATGAAACAACCAGGTTTGGGAAAACTTGAATGGATAGGATCACCAATAAAACAGGACTCAGGAAAATTGGAAAAGGAAATACCCGGCAATATTAAATCTTCTAAAATCAAATCACCAAAGAGAAATTCTGCAAAATCAAGCAGCGAAGTGGAATTTGTTCATGAAACTGTTGAAAACATTCCTAAACCTGTAGATGAAGAAACCCAGGAAGAAGAAGCCCTTGGCGAAGAACATGATTATGGTGAGGAACTTTGAGCAAGGCATCCGCAAAGAAAAAAATTTTGGCATGCAGGAAGTGCAAAAGAATCTGCTTTGACAAACCTTGCCCCGAACATGGAGACAGAGACCTTTCTCCCGACTGGTATGGTTTTATGGTTTTCGACAACCTCGAACATTCAACAATCAGTAAAATAGCAGTTAATCCCAGAGAAGGAATCTATGCTCTTAAGGTTAGATAAAACATATACTCTTACTGAGCAATCAAAATCTCTTATAACCCAGAACAACGGCCCCCTGTGTGGCCTCGATTCTATCAGAAAACACGATAATTCAACCCTTTATTCTGTAGGAGATTATACGACTAGATTTCTGGAGGATAACGGAATAAGACCCAAAATTGAGATTTTTGATCTTAAAACTCAAAGGGGTGAGGAAAATTATACCGATGTCACAGGTTCAATTTCGATCAATAATCCAGCAGGTGTTATCACATCCGATCTTATCTGTGCAGTTGAATCAGCTGTTAAAAGTACTGATAGAACATTTATCAGAGTGATTGGTGAAGAGGATCTTGCTGTTTTACCAATAATCTTTTATGCCCCATTGAATTCACTGGTCGTTTACGGTATTCCAGGAAAAGGCATGGGATGCATAACCATAGTGGAAAACGTGAAGAATCTGGTAAACAGAATATTTGAATTGATGGAAGTGAAGGAATGAATTTCAAGATAGTTGATACAGTTGAAAACAAGATATTGAAGAGGAAAGAGATAAAATATACCATAGAGTATAACGGGAGCCCAACACCATCCAGGGACAGCATCAGGGAAATTGTTGCAAGAAATACAAATACCAACAAGGAACTTATAATTGTTGACCACAATTACCAGCTTACAGGACTTAACAAATTGTCCGGATATGTTAAAGTTTACTCCCGGAAGGAAGATGCAATGCTCTACGAGCCCGATTATGAATTATTCAGAAATGGATTGAAGCAGAAGGAGGAGAAGCAGTAATGCAAAAAAGAGAAATTTATACAATTGAACAGAATAGAATAGTAAGAGGAAAAAGATCATGCCCAAGATGCGGCGTAGGCGTTTACCTTGCTGAACATGAGAACAGGTTTTCCTGTGGAAAATGCTCTTATACAGAATTTAAAAAGAAAAAATAATTTTTTACAGTTCTGAAATTTTCTTTGTTGTATCTCCAGCGGCTTTTTCTACATCTTTATATTTTAATCTATGAAATTCCAATCCGGGTCCTTCCTTTGACTTTATATTTATAAGGTTGATCAGATGTGTTAACTCCGAGTCGAGCAGTAGAGAAAGAACCCTGAACTCCTCTGCTTTTGAATCATCAAGTTCCTTTCTTTTTGCTGAAATAAAACAATCGAAATGAACAGAACCCTTCTTCGTGAAGGTGAACTTCTCGCCAGTTACAAGCAACTTTTTACATTCACAACATTCGAACTGTGCCATAAATAGCAATTATCAAGTAATAGAAATACTTGTTCCATAAAGTTATTAAAAAACTAACAATAACTTTCCTTATGGAAAGGAGGGGGACGTCTTATTTACCACTGCATTATGGAAGGCCTCCTGAAGTATTATACAAAAAAATAGTAGAGATGACAGGGTATATCTCAGAAATCATATGCCAGACATATGGAACTGTTAAATTTATTGAACTTCTATCAGATCCTGTATGGTTTCATTCTCTAAGCCTCGTTACAGGTTTTGACTGGAATTCGAGTGGAACTACGACTACAACTCTTCATGCGCTTAAGGAATATAGTGAAAAAAAGGACCTTTCATTTTTTGTAGCAGGAGGAAAGGGGAAGCACATGAGGAACAAGCGGTCAGAGATACTGAAGGTATCAGAATTTTTCAATGCAATTTCTTTTTCAGAGAAGTTAATCCGTGATACA